>CBAAAD010000013.1:4709-17070 GCA_964658785.1 uncultured Methylobacterium sp. | reverse complement strand
CAGGCAGCTCATTGGCCAGCGCATCGCCGACAAAAAAAGGTGCCAGCAGCGTCGCGGCGGTATCGGCAAGCGTGCCATCGGGATCGAAGTCGGAAGGATCCAGCCGCGGCAGCGCTTCGGGCACGTAGAGTCCGCCGTCGGGCGCGAGGCCGGCGGCAATCGCGGCGCTGATCGATACGGCCGGGCTGTCGCCGCGTGTGCTGACATAGCGCATCGGCGCGGCAACGGACTTGGTTTTCAAACTCGCTGAGGTCATGCGCCCTCGCCAGCGGGGGCGTCTGCCCAGGTCTTTTCATCAATGGCGTCGATCAGTCGCGCGGCGGGGCCGTCTACCGGCGCGACGTAGGTGTCGCTGTCGAGGCCCACCTCGGTGAATGCGGCGCGCATGGCCGCGGCGGCGGCCTCCGCCTCGCTGCGGTGCTCGTACCAGCCGAACACGCTGGGGCCGGCGCCCGAAATGCTGGCGCCCAGCGCGCGGTGATCGAGCGCGGCCTGCTTGACGCGGGCGAAGTTCGGCACCAGCGCGGCGCGGCGCGGTTCGACCAGCACATCCTTCAGCCCTTCGCGCACCAGCGCGGCGTCGCTGCGATAGCAGCCGGCCAGGACCAGGGCGAGGTTCGCGCTCTGCGCCACGAAGGCGCTGAGCGGGTAATCACCGGCCAGCGCCGCGCGCGCCTTGCGCGTCTCCAGCACGAAATGCGGATGCACCAGCGCGCAGTGCCAACTCGTCGGTACGGGTATGCGCAGCAGCCGATCGTGGGTGGCCAGCACCAGCCCGCCGAGCAGCATTGGCCCGAGATTGTCGCCGTGCCGGCTGCCGCTGGCGACCGCCTCGCCGTCGAGAGCGAAGCCGTACAGCGATTCGTGCGGCAGCGGTTTTTCCAGCAGCGCATTGGCGGCGACCAGCGCGGCCACGCAAGAGGCGGCCGAGCCGGCCATGCCCGATCCCAGCGCAATGCCCTTGTGCAGCACGATGTCGAAACCGTGGCGCAGGCCGAGCGCCTTGCGCAGCGAGATCAGCGCGGCGCCGGCGGTATTGCCCGGCGCATCGGTCGGCAGATCGACCACGCTGCCGTGGATCGCCGAGATGCGCACCACCGGCTCCTCGATGCGGCGCACGTCGGCGCGGTCGCCGGCGCCGGCCATGCTGTGGCCGAGGATATCGAAGCCCACGCCGACGTTGCCCACACAGGCGGGGGCAAAGGCGAGGGCGCGGCGGGCACGTGGCGGGGCGGACTTCATGACTTCCTGAGCTGGGCTTTTGATGGATGCAATGGTGGAGGACAGGGCGCTCATGCGTGTACCTGCAGCGATTCGGCGATGCGCAGCAGATCGGCAAACACGCCGGCCGCCGTCACTTCCGGCCCGGCGCCCGGACCTTGTACCAGCATCGGATTATCGCAGTACCGGCGGGTGCGAAACTGCACCACGTTGTCGGTCAGCCGGGTATGAGCAAACGCGTGCGACGCCGGCAGCACCATCAGGCGCACGCTGGCGTGGCCGGCATCGTCCAGATGGGCGACGTGGCGCAGCACGCCGTGGCAGGCGCGCGCCTCGGCCAGCTTGGCCGCCATCGGCGCGTCCAGTTCGTCCAGCCGCTGCATGAATTCGTCGCGCGGCAGCGGGGCCAGCGCGTCGGGTACCAGGCTTTCCACCGAGACGTCGTCCAGCGACAGCGACCAGCCGGCCTCGCGCGCGAGGATCACCAGCTTGCGCGCCACGTCCATGCCGGACAGGTCGTCGCGTGGATCGGGCTCGGTGTAGCCGAGCGCATGCGCCTCGCGCACTAGTGCGGAAAACGGCTGCGCGCCGTCGTGGCGGTTGCACAGCCAGGCCAGCGTGCCGGAAAACATGCCCTCGGCGGCCAGCAGCTCGTCGCCCGTATCAAGCAGGTCGCGCAGCGTCTGCACCA
This sequence comes from uncultured Methylobacterium sp., assembly GCA_964658785.1. GTDB lineage: Bacteria > Pseudomonadota > Gammaproteobacteria > Xanthomonadales > Rhodanobacteraceae > Rhodanobacter. Next base: position 15,158 of record CBAAAD010000013.1, on the reverse strand, counting down.
CCGGCAGACCTGCGCACACCGTGGCCTCGTAACGAAAGCGCGCGCCGTCGGCACAGGCGCTCTGAATCGCCTGCCAGCGCTCCAGCGGACCGCTGCCGGCGAGCTTGTTCGGTGTCACCACGTGCAGACCAGACTGCAGCCACGCGGGATAGCGCGAGACGATGGCGTCATTGGCGCTGCAGTCGATCAGCAGCGCGTGGCGGCCGCTGTTGCGCACATGTTCGGCGAATACATCCAGATCATTCGGCCGCCAGGTCTGTGCGCCGCCATGGCGGCCGTTGAGCTCGGCGTCGTCGCAGTCTAGCCACATGCGCTTGCTGGCGACCACGCCGCGCAGCTGCAGGGCCAGCCCGGTATCGCGCAGCAGCCGCGGCTGCGCCGCGCGCAGCTGTTCGAGCAGGGCGCTGCCGACGCGGCCGGGGCCGATCAGGCCCACCGACAGCACGCGCTGGCGCAGCGACGGCGGTGCCAGCGGAAAGGCCGCGCGGCGTTTGAGGGGTTGTTCGGCGAGTTGGGGTGCACAGATGTTCACAGTAGCCTCCGGATGAGGCCCCGACTCTTCAGCAGCGGGTCGGACTGTGCCGGCTCGCCTCTGGGAGGGCGGAGCCGTTGCGCGTTTGTTGAAACTATTCGCGCATCGACTCCCAGCCCGTACCGGTACCGGTCGTGGTGGTAATCGTAATGATGGACGAGGACATGCCGCTCGACGCCGTACCTGCCGACGACAGCACAACACCGGCGTTGACCGGTGCTAGTTGCGTACGTGCTGGCAGGAAGTTCGACGACATGGCTCGAACATAGACGCGATGCAGCAAGGACGTCAATAGGTGCAATTGAAACCTTGTGCGGCAACAGTGCGAAGGCCTCCAGCCCTGTGCAAGGCTGGAGGCGCTGGAGCCGCGAGCGCAGCGCTGCGACGTCAGCCTTTCCTCAAAGCTTCGCCGACAACGTCAGCTCGTAGCTCCGCTCCGGGATCGTGAAATACAGCGGCGTGTTGTCCTGGGCGGTGTAACCGGAAAGGTAGTAGATGCTCTTGTTGTTGAAGACGTTGTTGACCTGCAGCCCGACCTTGACACTCTTGATCGCACCGAAACCCTCGGCGAAGGTATAGCTGGCGGCAAAGTTGGTAAGCGCGTAGCCACCGAGCGGCTGCTGCAGACCGGTGTCGCCGTAGCGGTGGCCGACGAATTTATCGATGAGCGACGCATACAGCGGTCCGCTGCTGTAGATCACGCCCAGTGCGGCGGTCTTGGTGGGTGCGTTGGGCAGCCACTGATTGGTGGCGTTGTCGATGGCGCGATTGAGCGAGCCGTTGGCGTACACGCTGAAGCCATCGCCGACCAGATACGTGCCCTCCGCTTCCAGCCCCTTGTAGACGGCACCACCCGCATTGAAGAACACCGTGTTGCCCGCACCGACCGTACGGCTCTCGATCTTGTTGTTGAAGTTGATGTAGTAGCCGTCCGCCGACAGCGTGAGGCGTCCATCGGACCAGGTCGTGCCGAGCTGCTTGTTGATGGTCTGCTGCGGCTTGACCGTATTGTCCTGCGGCGCGTTGGTATAGAAGGTGTTGAGGTTGGGTGCCAGGAAGCCCTTGGCTATCTGCGCGTAGGCGGTCCAGCTGTCGCTCAGCTGCCAGTGCAGCGCCAGTGACGGCAGGGTTTTGCTGTAATCCTTGGAATAGACCAGCGGCGCGCCGGTTTTCTGGTTGACGACGGCATTGATGTTGCGCTTGAAGTCGGCGTATTTGAGGCCACCCGTCAGCGACACCTGGTCGGTGACGTTCCAGTTGTATTCGAGGTAGGGCTGAAAGGTGGTCAGCGTGTCGCGCATGTCGCGATCGGTGGCGGCCAGCTGAGTTGGTGCGTTATAGGCGTAGTTGAGGTTGGCATCCACCTCATACAGCGTGCGCAGGTTGCGCTGGTGGTCATACCAGAAACCGGTGCGCAGCTCGCCGGGTCCCAGCTCCTTGCTCAGCCGGAAAATGTCGCCATACGAGGTATAGGTATTGCGCAGAGCCTGGGCCGGCACATCGAGCGGGCTGTAGATAGTGCCGTTCGGCGTTTCGCCGTTCGGATCTTCGCCGTTCCAGCCGAAGTGGTTGTACGAATAGGTATACGCCTTGTTGTCGATGGTCCAGCCGTCGAATGCCGAGTGCAATCCGACGTAGCTCATGTACGTGTCGATATTGTCGAGGTTGTAGCCGTAGTAGTCCTGGCTGTACGGATCGTTGCTCAAGCCGTAATCCGGTCCGTACGCGCTGATCTGGGCACGCGTTGTGCCGAGCGGCACGTTTTGATGGATGTTGTTGTACATGCCGACAAAGGTCAGCGTGGTGTTGTCGCTGATCGGCTGCACGATCTTGGCGAAAATGTTTTGCCGACGCTGTCCGGCGTACGTCAGATAGCCGTCCGACCGGGCGTTCTCCAGGTTGATCAGCGCCGTGGTGCCACCGGTTTGTTCAATGGCACCTGTGTCGAGCTGGGCGCCTTCGACGCGGGTACCAAAACTGCCAAAAGTCAGATACGGCTCGATACCCGCCGTATCTGAAGGCGTACGTGAGCCGACCGCAATGGTGCCGCCGAACGTGGCATTGCCGAGCGTGCTTGCCGTGCCCGGGCCACGGTCGACCACGATGTTGCCGGTGTCCTGCGTAGTGAAGTACGAGGTCGAGTGGTGCGTGAAATCGTTCGAGTCGCCCCAAGGAATGCCGTCAAAGGTGACGTTGTATTCGCCGTCCTGGAAGCCGCGCATGGTCACGCTCTGCGCTTCCATCAGGCCCGGACCGTTCGGCGCGACGGTGGAGATGCTCGGTGCAAGCGAAATGGCGTCGGTGTAGTCGCCGGTCGGCGCCACGTTTTCGCGCAGGTACTGTTCGCCGATGATCGACTGCGGCTGGATCGCGATCATCGAACCCTGCGTTGGCGCGATCTTCTCGACCGTGACGGCCGAGCCGGTCACTTTTACCGCGTCGAGATTCTGCACTTTCTTCGATGAGTCGGTGCCGGCGTCGGTCGGCGCGGCCGACGTGGCAGCTGCCGCCGTGACATCGCTGGCGTAGCTGGCCACAGGCAGGCTGGCTATCAGGCAAAGCGCAAGCTGGGTGCTCGTGAAAAGAGTGGTGCGACTGATCCGCTTCATGGCTATCCAGAAATAGGGTTGGGTTTTAATGACCCGCTATTTCTAGTTTTAAACTGTGACAATTTGATAACCAAAATCGTTTTACAGGAACGATTTGAAATATATAAAAAACAGTGCACCTTGCTAAGCGTATTCTAAGCATTCGCAAGAACTAAAGTGCAAGCGTTTGCGACGGATAAGGCGATAAATAGACGCACGGTGGGGCTAACCCTGTCGCCGGATCTGTCCGCGGCAGCTCTATATCTTCTGGCTATTTTTTTTGTCGAATACCGCCAGGCGAAGCTGACGCAGGATAGGTGATCGGGCCATATAAAAATATCCCCTCGACGGATCAATATTGAAACGCGGTCGTGATCATCGGACAAGTCGACAATGCGATTTATATAACGGATTATCTGGTCGCGCGTAGCACGGCATTACTTATTCGCCTGAATTGGGCGGCAAGTCATCATTCCGCAGTAAGCGCATGTGCGCGCAACGGTGCCCGCGCACGGCTTGGCTTCGATGGGCGTCACGTTGGCCTGAGAGGTGTAACTATCAGGCGCGACGCTTCAACGTAAAGCCGATCAGCATCGGCATCACCAGCAGCACCATCGGGTACTGCAGCATCAGTCCAGCGATAATGGCGATCGCCAGCGGCTGCTGCAGGCCGGAGCCCTGGCCGATCGCGAGCGCCAGCGGCAACAGGGTGAGGATCGCCGCCAGCGTGGTCATGGTGATCGGCCGCAGGCGGTCGACGCTGGCCTGGCGCAGGGCCAGCCGCGGCTCGACGGTTTCCGCCAGGCTCACGTACTCGGAAACATAGAAAATCGCCATCTCGGTTCCGATGCCGATGATCATGGTCATGCCCATCATGGCCGTGATATTGAGATCGACGCCGCTCAGCCACAGCGCGATGAAAACCGCCGTGGTCGAAAACAGCGAACAGCCCAGCACGATCAGCGCCAGCCAGAGCCGCTCATACAAAAACATCAGCAGGATGAATTCGGCCACCAGCGCGGCGGCGAAGACCTTGCTCAAGCCGATAAAGGCGATCTGCTGCTGCTGATACAGGCCACCCAGCTCGTAGCGAACGCCAGGGTCGAGAACACCGGGCTTGGCTAGCAACTTTTTCACATCCGCAACGGCCGCACCGATGCCGCGCCCTTCGATGCGCGCGGTGACGGCGACCATCGGCTGCAGATCCTCGCGCGAAATCTGCGGCTGGCCGCTGACCGTTTTCAGTGTTGCCACGCGGCCGAGTGGAAACACGTGGCCATCGGGCGCTCGAATCGGCAGCTGCGCGAGCTGCGGAATCTTCAGCTGCATGGCGCCGGGAATCCATACCCGCACGCCCACGCTTTTGGTCAGCTGCGGCAGCTGCGTGGCGACGGTGCCGGAGATGGCCTGGTCGACGGCCTGCGTGATCGCGTCGACGGTCATGCCCTCAAACCCTGCGCGGGCGGCATCGATAGTGACGTTGAGCGCATCGCCGGCGAGCTGTACGCCGCTCTTGATTTCGACCACGCCGTTGATCGCACCGATCGCTTTGGCGACCTTGTCGGCCTGGGCATCCAACTCGCCCGGATTGGTGCCGTAGAGCTTGATCTCGATCGGCTGCGGCACGGCGGTGAGATCGCCGATAAGGTCTTCCATCAGCTGCGCCAGTTCGATCTGCACGCCGGGGACTTCGCTCTCGATACGGGTGCGCACCGCGCTCATCACGTCCTCGGTGGCACGGGCGTGATCGGGCTTCAGCTTGACGAAAAAATCGCCGTGATAGGACTGCCCCAGATCGCCGCCGAGGCCGGTGCCGAGCCGGCGCGAGAACGTGTCGACCTCCGGTTGAGCCTTGAGAATGGCCTCGATCTGGCCGACCTGCCGCGAGGTCTCCGGCAGCGAGGTGCCGGGCGCGGTGTAGTAGTCCATCACGAAGCCGCTTTCATCCACCGTCGGCATGAAGCCGGTGGAGACCTTGGTATAGGCGATATAGCCCAGCACCAGCAGCGGAATCAGCACCACGGCCAACAGCCATGGACGCCGCGCCAGCCCGTCGTAGAGTGGGCCATGCGCGCGCCGCAGCCAGCCGCGCGGATTGCTGCCGGGGTCCTGCCAGCGCTGAAAGTTGATCAGCTGCCGCGCCAGCAGCGGCACTACCAGCGCCGTCATCAGCCACGACACGATCAGCGCGCTGGCCATGGTGACCGACAGCGCCTTCGAAAACGCGCCGGTCACGCCATCGAGAAAACCCAGCGGAATGAACACGATCAGCGTGGCCAGACTCGATCCCGACAACGGCGCCATGAATTCGCGCGCCGCCGGCAGTACCGCATCGACGCCGGTGCCGCCGTGCGCTTCCTCGCCCGTGGCACCGGCGCGCCGCGCAATGTGTTCGATCATCACGATCACATCGTCGATCACCAGGCCCACGGCGGCGGCAATGCCACCCAGCGTCATGATGTTGAAGCTCAGTCCCAGCACGCTCAGCAGCAGCACCGTCACCGCCAGCGTCGCCGGCACCACGATGACGGTGATCAGGGTGACGCGCAGGTTGCGCAAGAACAGCAGCATCACGATCGCGGCCAGCACCAGACCGATGATCACCGCGTCGCGCACGCTGTTGGCCGACTCGGTGACCAGTTCGCTCTGGTCGTACCAGTTGCGGATCGTCACGCCGTGCGGCAGCGCAAAGCCGGCCAGTTTGTCGCGTACCGCCTTCGCGATCTGCACGGCGTTGCCGTCCGGCTGTTCGTAGACGTTGAACAGCACCGCCGGCTTGCCGTCCTCGGCGACCTTGATCCACTGCGGCACGTAGCCGTCGCGCACCGTCGCCACATCGGACAGCTTGATCCAGCCGGTGGCGTCGCTTTTCACCACGACGTTGCGCAGCGCGTCGACGCCCTTCAGCGAATGATCGGCCACGACGAGATAGAGCTTGTTGTGATCCTGCACGCGACCGACCGCCTGCAGCGCGTTGGCGCCGGACAGCGCCGTGACCAGGTCGCTCAGCGCCAGACCGTGCAGGGCGAGCTTGTGCGGGTCCGCCTCCACTTCGACCTCGGCGGTCTCGCCGCCCTGCACATCGACGTGCGAGAGCCCGGGCACGGCGGCCAGCAGCGGCACGATCTGATACTGCGCCAGATCGCGCAGCGCGACAGGCGACAGCGTGTCGGAGTGCAGCGCGTACGAGATGATCGGAAAAACGGTCGGGTCCATCCGGCGCACGTCGTACGTGCTGCCGGTGGGCAAGGTGGGCAGCACGCGTGCAATGGCCGCGTCGACCAGCAGGGTCGATGACGTCATGTCGCGACCCCAGCCGAAATCGATCGAGACCTGGGCCGATCCGCGCGTGCTTTCCGAGCGCAGGCTGACCACGCCGGGCACCGTGCGGATGGCTTCTTCGACGGGACGGGTGACCAGCAGCGCGGTCTGGTCGGCTGGCCGGTCGCCGGCATCCAGATCGACCACCACGCGCGGAAACGACACCTGCGGAAACAGGCCGACCGGCAGCGACAGCGCGCTGGCCAGACCGGCCAGCATCAGCGCCAGCGCCACGATGATCAGCGTTCGGCCGTGGCGCGCCAGCCAGTTGGACTCGTGCGTCGTCGACTCATTCGATGACGGCGGGTGCGATGTCGGCTCGCTCACTTCGCCGGCTCCGCCGTGCGAACCGCCATGCCGTCCTCGAGCTGGGTATTGCCGACCACGACGAGCGGGCGCTGTGCATCCAGCGCGCCGCTGACCACCGACACCGTATCGGATGCGCCAACGAGGGTGACCGGTACCTTGACCGCCTTGCCGCCGGCGACCTGAAACACCTGCCACGCCGTGCCGTCCTCGACCAGCGCATCGCGCGGTATCAGCCAGCCGCGCCACTGGCCGACGGTGATATCGGCGCGATAGCCCATGCCGGCGATCACCGGACCGTCGGGCGTGATGTCAGCGTTCTGCAGATGCGTGTGTGGGTCGAGCATGCCGGCCACGCGCTTGACCACGCCGGTCACCGAAGCGCCGGCGCCCAGCGGTACCAGGCTGACCTTGTCGCCGGGCACGGCTGCATGCGACGGATCCAGCTCGACGCCGACGCTCACCAGCAGGCCGCCGCCGCGCGCCAGCGAGAGCAGCGGTGCGCCCGGCTGCAGCGTGTCGCCGCGCGTGGCGGCGATGCTGCTGACGATGCCGTCGAACGGCGCGCGCAGCTCCATGGTGCGGCCGTCGCCCTGCTGTTTGCGCAGCGCGTCGAGCGCCGAGCGCGCGTCGCTCGCCGCCTTGTCCGCCTGCGCCAGCTGGTCGCGCGTGGCGAGCTGATGCGCCAGCAGTTGCGCGGTGTGTTCGCGTGCAGCCTGCGCCACGTTCAGCGCCGTACGCGCCTGCTGGTAAGCCGCCGCTGCCGTCGGCGACAGCGTGAAGGTGAGCAGGCGCTGGCCGCGGTGCACGGCCGTGCCGGCCGTGACGTCGAACTGCGTCACCGCCCCTTCGGCCTGAATGCTCAGCGTGGAGGCCGCGTCGATCGCCGGCGCGGCGGTGCCGTAGGCGCTGACGACGTCGGGCAGGCTGCCCTGATGCACGGCCTGCGTGGTGACAGCGGCGCTGACCTTGTCATTGCCGGCGGCGCCCGAATCATCGGCGCTGCCACCGCAGCCCGCCAGCGTCAGGGCGGCGAGCGAAAAAAGGAATCGGCACAGACGCAAGTTCATGGCGCAATGACATCCTGAGGAAGGGAATCGGGCATGCCGGTGCCGAGCAGCGTATCCATCGCCACCTGCTGCTCCAATACGGTTTGCTGCAGGGTGATGGCAGCCGCCTGCCGGCTCTGCGCGGCGATCAGCAGATCGACGTACGTGCGCAGGTCGATCAGCCCCTGTTGCTGCGCGCTGGTCGCCTGATCGGCGTCGTGCACGGCCGCGGGCAACGCTGGCAACAGTTCGGCCAGCTGCGCACGCGCCTGCGACTGCTCGGTCAGCAGCGCATCGATTTCGCCGTGCGCCGACGACAGCCTCGCCATGTATTCGTCGCGCAGCTGCTGGCGGGTGGCCTTGGCGATGGCGATATTGCCCTGGTTACGGTCGAAGATCGGCAGGTCGAAAGTGACCGCCGGGCCGCCGTTGCGCACGCGGCTGTTGTCCTGCGACGCGGCATAGCCGAGCGAAAACATCGGAAACTGCGCCAGCACGGCCGCGCGCAGCGTCGCTTCCTGCGCTTGGTAGCCGAGCTGCAGCGCCACCAGGTCGGGGCGCCGGCGTTCGATGTCCCGCGCGTCGGCGCGAATGCGCGCGTCGTCCGCGGCCGGCAGATCCAGCGTGGCCGGCAGCGGAATCGACGCGTCCGGTGCCATGCCGAGCAGCGCGGCCAGATCGTGATGCTGGCTAAGCAAACGCCGCTGCAGGTCGTCATAGGCCGTTTGAGCATCCGCGGCGGCCACGAAATCCGGCGAGGCGGCGGTGAGGTCGGTATTGCCCTGCGCGATGCTTTGCCGAAGCCGGCGGTTGCGCTGCTGCAGCTGTTCCAGCGTGTGGCTCTGCAGGGCGCGCAGGCGCTCGCCCTCGACCAGATCGACCACAAGCAGGCGCGCCTTGCCAACCGTCTGCCACTCCTGCCACAGCAGGCTCGCGTCGACCTGCGCCGCCGCCGCTTTTGCCGCTTGCCGGCGCGGCGACAGGGTGATCAGTGCGCGGATGTCTTCGCTGATGCCGGCCGTCCACGCGGTGGCATCGCCGACACCGGAGATCAGATAGCCGATGCTGCCGTTGATCGCCGGATTGGGCAGCAGTCCGGCCTGCAGCATTTGCGCCTGGGCCGCATCGTGCTGGGCGCGGGCCGAGCGCAGGTCGGGATTGTTGAGCAGGACCAGGCGCTCGATCGTCGGCAGGTCGAGCGCGCGTCCGTCGGTCGGCGCGCCCTGAAGATGGGCTATGTCGCGCGGCAGTTCGACGGCTGTCGGCAGCGGTGCGGGGCGATAAGTGGCGCATCCGCCGATCACCGCGCTGCCGATCCAGCACAGGCCGACGATCAGGGCGCGCGAGCGCGCAGCCGAAACGATCGGCAGCGTGTCATCGGTCTGTGTTGCTACTGATCGCGACAAGTCGCGCTCCCGGTCATGCTGAAGGTGCCTACGTTAACGGGCGCGGCTTAGTAGGAACTTTGTGGGGCGTGACACTTTGACTGAAGGCGGAAAGGGCAGCAGGCAGGATCTTGCGCGCCGTCACTAAGGCGGCAGTAAGCGGATGGTTTCATGCTGATACACGATCAATCTTCCCGCCATCCGCCAGGACCGTCTCATGCACAAACTTTTCCGTCACGTACTGCCTGCGGCGCTCGCCCTGGCACTCGCCGCGCCGTCCATCGCCGCCGACGCCGGTCATGCCGGCAGCGGCTACCAGGTGATCTCACGCATGAATCTCGGCGGCGACGGCGGCTGGGATTATCTCAGCTTCGACGCGGCACACCATCACCTATTCGTCAGCCGCGGTGATCGCGTGCTGGTTATCGACGTCGCGCACGACAAGCAGGTTGGAACCATTGCCGATACGCAGGGCGTGCACGGCATCGCCCTGGCGCAGGATCTCAAGCGAGGCTTCACCAGCGACGGCAAGGCGGCCACCGTCACCGCCTTCGATCTGGATACGCTGAAGACGGTCGCGGTGATCAAGGGCACCGGCCTCAACCCCGACGCCATCGTCTACGACACCGCCTCGCATCACGTGCTGACCCTCAACGGCAAAAGCAGCAGCGCCAGCGTGATCGATCCGGCCACGAATGCCGTGATCGCCACCATCGCGCTGCCGGGCAAGCCGGAGTTTGCGGTTTCCGATGGCGCCGGCCACGTGTACGTGAACATTGAGGACAAGTCCGAACTGGTCCAGATCGATTCGGCCAAAAACACCGTGCTGAACACCTGGCCGCTGGCGCCGTGCGAATCACCCAGCGGTCTGGCGCTCGATCGCCAGCATCATCGGCTGTTCTCGGTGTGCGACAACCAGAAAATGGCCGTGGTCGATGCGGACAACGGGCACCTTGTCGCCACGCTGCCTATCGGCGACGGCCCCGATGCGGTGGTATTCGACGACGCCGCATCGATGGTCTACAGCTCCAACGGCGAGAGCGGCACGATCACCGCGATCCATGAGGACGATGCGGACCATTACACAGTAAAGGAGACCATCGCGACCCAGGTCAGCGCACGCACGCTGGCGCTCGATCCGTCATCGCATCGGCTGTATCTGTCGGCGGCGAAGTTCGGCGATACCAAGCAGGCGAATGGACGTCCATCGGTCGTGCCGGGCAGCTTTACCGTGCTGGTTGTGGGCAAGCGTTAAGTCGACCGATCGA
>CBAAAD010000013.1:0-4609 GCA_964658785.1 uncultured Methylobacterium sp. | reverse complement strand
TGAGCGCTGTCCCGCTATCCGGCCAGCGGAATAGCCACCCGTACGCGCAGGCCGGTGCCGAATGGTGAATCGAGCAGTTCGATCGTCGCGTTGTGCAGCTCAGCCGCGCGCTGCACGATGGAAAGCCCCAGTCCGTAGCCTTCGCCGCGGCTGGATTTTTCGCGATGAAAACGCGCGAATACGGCGGCGCGCTGTTCGACCGGAATGCCGGGGCCATCGTCGATCACGTCGATCGTGGCTTCGGTCTCCGCCTGTTCGATGATCAGCTGCACCTGGCCGCCTTGCGGCACGTGGCGCAGCGCGTTTTCGATGAGGTTGCGCAGCAGCGCGGCCAGCGCAGCCTCGTAACCGCGCACGACGACGTGAGGATTGAGTCGTACGAAATCGAGCTGCACGCCGCTTTCGGCGATGATGGTGGTCAGCTCCTCGATCACTTCGCTGGCGACCTCGACCAGATCGATCGTCGTGCGCTGGTGCGCGGCCACGCCCGCTTCAAGTCGCGCCAGGGCGAGCAGCTGTTCGATGCGCCGCGCCAGCGCGACGACGCTGTGCTGGGCGCCGCCGAGGCTGTCCTGCGCCTCCTTCAAATCGTTGGTGGCCAGCGCGCTTTCCAGATTGATCATCATCGAGGCCAGCGGCGTGCGCAGCTCGTGCGCCACGTCCGCGCTGAAGCGGCGCTCGCGCTCGAGCGCATCTTCCTGGCGCTCGAGCTGGGCGTTGAGCGCATCCAGTACGGGCTGCAGTTCCTGCGGCGCCTGGTCCAGGCGAATCGGCTGGCGGCTGCCCGGTTCGCGTGCCGACAGCGCCTGCGCTAGCGCGGCCAGCGGGCGAAGACCGCGCGTCACCGCCCAGCCGACCAGCAGGGCGAGCAGCGGCAGTCCGAGCAGGAGCGGCACGCCGTGATCAATCCAGAGCGCGTGAAGAATGCCGTTGCGGCTGTCGTAGCGTTCGGCGGTGCGTATCACCACGCCTTCGCCGGCATCGCGCAGCGTGTAGACGCGCCAGCGGTAATCACCGATGCGCAGATCCTGAAAGTCGGCGTCGTTCGGCCTTGGCGCGGGCAGGCTCACCACGTTGGCGGTGGCCAGTGTGGGATGCCCCAGTCGATCGAACACCTGAAAGCCGACCTCGGCCTCGTAGGTGTATGCGTGCCTGTGGCGGGCCAGCTTGATCGCCGCCTCGTTCGGTACCGGCACCAGGTTGCTCTGGCCGTCGCCGCCGCGCAGCGAGTCGATGCCGGCGTGCTCGATCAACACTTCCAGCGTGCGTGCCGACTCGGCCAGCCGGCCATCCATCAGCTCATCGACCTCCCGGATCGTGCGCTGGAAACTCAGCACGCCCAGCGGTACCAGAACCACGATCAGCACAATCACGATCAACCAGCGCAGCCGCGAGCGCAGGCTGGGCGATGTCATTGCGGTTCTCGCGGAATCATGTAGCCAAAGCCGCGCACGTTCTGAATCGTCTCGAAACTCAGCTTGCGCCGCAGCGCGTGCACCAGCACTTCCAGTGCGCTGCTGCCGACCGCGTTGTCGAGTCCGTACAGCGAGTTTTCCAGGCTTTCGCGCCGCACCAGTCGACCGGCGCGTTCCATCAGTGTCTGCAGCAGCGAAAACTCGCGCCGGGTGAGCTCGACGCGCTCACCGCGAAACGTCACTTCGGAGGTGCCCAGGTCGAGGCTGAGTGCGCCCGCCTCGATGCGGTTGGCGGCCAGACCCTGCACGCGCCGGGTCAGCGAACGGATGCGCGCGCCCAGCTCGTCGAGATGGAAGGGTTTGACCAGATAATCGTCGGCGCCGGCATCGAGACCGGCGACTCGCGCCTCCAGCGTATCGCGCGCGGTCATCACCAGCACTGGCGTCTTGATGTTGTTGCGTCGGGCTTCGATCAGCACGTCCAGACCGTCCTTGCCCGGCAGGCCGAGGTCCAGCAGCATCAGGTCCGCGGTTTCGTCCCGCAACGCGGCCAGCGCGGCGCGGCCATCGTGCAGCCAGGTCACCGTATAGGACAAACGCTCCAGCGCGCGCTGAATCGCGGCGCCCAGCGGTGCGTCGTCTTCCACCAGAATAATGTGCAACGTGCGCTCCTCCGATTGTCGCTCCGCATGGATTGTCGGAGCGGCAGGGGACAAGCGCACAGTATTACGTTTATCGCTTTCAAACGACTTAGAGGCAATGCGGCGTCACTTCCCGATCAGAGCCCGAGCGACACGGACGCAAACCAGCTGCGTCCTGGCAAGACGTAGTACGAGCCAGCGCCGCTTTTGCTGTCGACCGAGTTGATCACCAGATTCTGGCTGGCGAACAGGTTGTCCACCTCCAGCCGCAGCTTGTAGCTCTTGAACACCGAGCCGTTGAGGTTTTGGCCGTAACCGATGCTGGCCGCCGCCTGCCAGAAGCCGCCGGTGTGGAGAGTGTACTTTGCTGTGCTGGCCACGTCCGGGTTGAAGCTGCTGTTGTAGGCGGTCTAGCGACCGGAAAACTTGTCGTAGGCCGAGGCGAAAAAGCCCTGGTTTTCGTACAGCAGTCCAATCGCCGCGGTGCGGTTGGGCACGTTGGGCACATCGAGCTTTGAGCCTTTGAACGTGGCGTCCTGGATTGAACCGTTGACGAACGCACTGGTGCCGGCGCCGAGAAAATACGTGGCTTCCGTTTCAATGCCCTTGATGTACGCGCCTTTCGCCTGGTAGTAGACCGCGTCGGTGGTGCCGGGAATCGTGGTGGAGAACGCGTAGTTCTGGAAGTTGATGAAATAGACGTCCGCATCGGCGTTGAAGCGGTCGGTCTTGTACACCGTGCCGAACTGGTAGTTCTTGGTTTGCTCGGGGCTGATCTTGTTTTTGGTCGGATCCGGCACGTAGAACTCGTTGAGGTTCGGCGCGAGATAGCCCTGCGCCGCTGTGCCGTAAATACTCCAGTCATCGCGCAGCAGATAATTGGCGGTGAGAAAGCCCAGCGTCTTGCGCGAGGTCTGGTCGTAGTACAGCGGCGTTTTGGTGGTCTGATTGATTGGCGAGTCGATGTAGCGCTTGAAGTCGACGTTCTTCACACCCGGCGTAATGGTGAGTTTGTCGGCGGCGTGCCACTCGTACTCGGCGTACAGCTGGGTGGTGCGCAGGCGATCGTTCATCGTGTACTTGAATGGTCCGGCGTACTTGCCCTTGGCATTGAAGGAGCCGTAGATCGGCTGGCCCGGAGCGACGTCAATCGCACCGCCGCGGTTGTAGTCGATCGCGATGCTGCTGCGGTCGTTGCTGGTGAACTCGTACCAGCCGCCGGTGCGGAACTGGCCGTAGTCGTCGGTATGCGTCAGCTCGAAGGTGTCGCCAAAGGCGCGGTACTTGTTGATCTTGATATAGCCGCCCATATCGGTCGGCGATGTCTTGGTGCCGATTTGCGGGCTTTCGTGGCTGACGTTGCTATAGGCGTAGGTATAGACCTTGTCATCCAGCTCCCAGCCGCTGGGCAGCTGGCTGTGCACGCCGATGTATTCCAGATCGGTTTCCTTGGTCTGGTAGTTGTAGCAGGCGCAGTTGGTGCTGGTGCGGTCGTTGTTCAAACCAAAGTTGCGGCCGAGCGTGGCGATCTGCTGCAGGGTCAGCGAGCTGAGGTCGGGGTTGTTGAAGCGGATGTAGTTGTAGTTGCTGAGAAAGGTGATCTCGGTGCTGTCGCCGATCGGCTGCACGTACTTTACGTAGCCGGTCTTGCGCGAGGATTGGCCGTCCGTCTTGGCCGTGTCGGTGGTGAGGTACTGCGCGCTGGCGATCAGCTTGCCGCCGTTGTCGAACTTGCCCGAGTTGAGCTCCAGATGGGTCAGCGAGGTGCCGTAGCTGCCGTAGGTCTGTGAGGGAATGAACGAGAAATCATCGCGTGCATCCTTCGAGCTCAACGCCACCGTGCCGCCGAACGTCGCCTCGCCGATCGTGCTGGCGTTGCCGGGGCCGCGATCGATCAGCACCTGACCGATCATTTTGGCCGGGAAATAGCTGCTGGTGTGATGGCTGAAGTCGTTGGTGTCGCCGAACGGAATGCCGTCGTAGGTCACGTTGTAGCTGTTGTCGTTGAAGCCGCGCAGGGTCATCTGCTTCGACTCGCCCAGGCCCGGGCCGGCCGGGCTGACGTTGGTCACGCCCGGCGCGATGGCGGCAATGGTGGCGTAGTCGGCGGTCGGCGAAACGTGGTTGCTGATCCAGTCCAGGCCGATGATCGACTGCGGCTGTGTGATGGTCAGATCCGCTTGCGTGGGCGCCTGGGTCAGCGCGGAGGTGCCGGTGTTGCCGCGCACTTCCACTTCCTCGAGCTGCTTGGGCGGTGTGACCGGCAGCGGCGTGGTGACCTCAGCGGACGGCGCCGCGCTTGGCGCGGCGTCCGTGGCAAATACGTTGCCGCTCAGCGAAAGGCCGGTCACAACCACCCAGCCCACAGACGCCATGCTCTGACGCAGGCCGTGGATCAATGGGTGCAGCGCAAGTCCTTGCTGACGGTGCTGCGTGACGCTGAATCGACCTGGCATAACAAACCTGCGGGATAGTTGGGTTATCCCACTAGCGTGAGGTAGCTACATGACAGTTCTGCTTCAGCCATATGTGGTGAAAATACGTTTCCCTTAG
>CBAAAD010000012.1:0-17157 GCA_964658785.1 uncultured Methylobacterium sp. | reverse complement strand
TGAATTGCTGGCCTTTTCCCGAGCGCGTGCTGCGCCCACTGCGCAGTCACAAACCGGTCTATTGCTGGATAACGGTTCATGACCTTGGCGTAGACGGCCAAGCGCGACTGCGCTATCAGGATATCAACTCGCTTGCGTGGAGCGGCGGCAGGTGTTCGTTTGATGACAAGCCACCCTCGGGCTGACAGTCCGCACCCCCTCTGTCATTATCTCGGGCTGACGCCGTCGGGGATGGCGCCCACGTTCGACACCCATGTTGCCAGGAGATTGCATGTCCTCATCCAGCTCGATTCGCCGCGACGTCGGCCCGTTTGCCCTGATGCTCACCGGCCTGGGTTCGATCATCGGTTCGGGCTGGCTGTTCGGCGCGTGGAACGCGGCCAAGCTGGCCGGCCCGGGCGCGATATGGGCGTGGGTGCTCGGTGCGGCGATCATCATGACGATTGCGCTGACGTACGCCGAGCTGGGCGCCATGTTTCCCGAGTCCGGCGGCATGGTGCGCTACGGGCATTACTCGCACGGCTCGCTGGTCGGCTTTATCGCGGGCTGGGCCAACTGGATCGCGATCGTTTCGGTGATCCCGGTCGAAGCCGAAGCCTCGGTGCAATACATGTCGGGCTGGAAGTGGGGCTGGGCGCAGGACCTGTATCACGTCACCGCGGGCAAGGGTGAGCTGAGCCATGCCGGCCTCGGCATCGCCGCCGTGCTGGTGATCATGTATTTCCTGCTGAATTTCTGGAGCGTGAAGCTGTTCGCGCACTCCAACACGGTCATCACCGTGATCAAGCTGATCATCCCTGCCGCTACCGGCGTTGCGCTGATTGCCAGCGGCTTCCACAGCGAAAACCTTTCGGTCGGCGTTAACGGCGGCAGCCACACCAACGATTTCGCGGCGATTCTCACTGCGGTCGCCACGGCGGGCATCGTATTCGCCTTCAACGGGTTTCAGAGTCCGGTGAATCTGGCCGGTGAGGCGCGCAATCCGGGCAAGAGCATCCCGTTTGCCATCGTCGGCGCGATCCTCATTGCCACGGTGGTTTACGTGCTGCTGCAGGTGGCCTATCTCGGCTCGGTACCGCAGGCGATGCTGGCGAAGGCGGGCTGGCATGGCATCAGCTTCAGCTCGCCGTTCGCCGAGCTGGCGATCATCGTCAATCTCAACTGGCTGGCGATCCTGCTGTACGCGGACGCATTCGTGAGCCCCAGCGGCACCGGCATGACTTACACCGCGACGACCGCACGCATGATCTACGGCATGGAACGCAACGGCACGCTGCCAAAGATTCTTGGCCGCGTGCATCCGAAGTTCGGCGTACCGCGTCCGGCCATGTGGCTGAATCTGGTGGTGTCGTTTCTGTTCCTGTTTTTCTTCCGCGGCTGGGATTCGCTGGCGGCGGTGATTTCTGTTGCCACCATCATCTCCTACCTGACCGGCCCGGTCAGCGTAATGACGCTGCGCCGTACCGCGCCGGAACTGCATCGCCCGTTCCGGCTGGTGGGTCTGCCGATCATTGCCGGCATTGCCTTCATCATGTCCGCCGAGCTGCTTTATTGGGCGAAGTGGCCGCTGACCGGCAAGATCATCCTGCTGATCGTGGTGGCGCTGCCGATCTATCTCTACTACCAGTACAAGAGCGGCTTCCATGACTTCGCACGCCAGATGAAAGGCGCCTGGTGGCTGATTTTCTATCTGATCGCCCTGGCGGTGGTTTCGCGCATAGGCAGCGTCAAGTTCGGCGGCCTGGATTACCTGACGTTTGGCTGGGATCTCGCCGTGGTCGCCCTGATCGGCCTGGTGTTTTTCCTGTGGGGCGTGAAGTCCGGCTGGCGCACGCCGTCCATTGAAGAGGCGCGCGAGGAAGCACGGAACGACTGACAAGCGCCCCTGGCGTCTGGCGTGCGGATGGCGCAACGAGCCTGATCGAGGGTACACAAGAAGCCGAATGATGCGTTCGTGCTTGAATGACGGGACGCGACGGTTACTGTTTCGATCAGTCGCACGTATCAGGCCCACATGGATCAATGGCGGCCGTATTCAGCGGAGATCGGCATGAAACGATGGCGTAGCGTTGCTGGGGTTTTGCTTGGTCTGACTGGGTTGGCGTGCGTCCCCGCCGCGTTCGCCGATTCGCTTACAGCTACGCCGGCCGTGCCGGCGGATGAAAAGATTAACAACTGCAACCGGGGCCTTGAACAGATTCTTCCCGGTGACTATTACGCCTGCGAAGCCCGCTATTACTTCCAGAACGGCCACAACCTGCATGGCGCCTCGGAACTCGAGGAAGCCGCCTACTGGGCCAGCAAGGACGCGCAGTTTGCGCTGGGCCTGATGTATTTCAACGGCGACATGCAGGGTATTCCAGCCAACCGCCCGCTGGCGCTGGCGTGGTTCGCCCTGGCGGCCGAACGAAACGACTTCGACCATCAACGATCCTATGCCATCGCTCGCGCCAAAAGCAGCGCGCAGGACATTCAGGCCTCTGAGGCGCTGCTGAAAAAAATGACGCCGAAGTATGGCGACAAGGTCGCCGGCCTGCGCGCGATGCGCCGGTTCAATCACGAAATTGCGCCGCTGGAAGACGCGGCCAATGCCGGCGGCATTGTCTACCTGCGGGGCTATTCGCCGTTCCCCGAAGACGCCAACACCGTTGTCACTCAGCTACACGCGGAGGCCGACAAGGCGTTCCAGGGTCTGATCGGCACCGTTACGGTCGGGCCGCTGCAAATCAGATAACCCGCGGTTCGTAGGTCGGCGTTGAGGTAGGTTGGCGGTTAGCGCAGCGAACCCCAACGTTTCGGAACACATCGATGGGGTAACAAGCCGCGACTGCGGCTTGCCCTCCGGGCCATTTGCTTCGCAAATGTTCGCTTCGGCATCCTGCCTACACAGTCGCTGCGCTCATCGCCAACCTACGCGTACAGCAACATGATCAGCAAAGCGCGAGCACGTCGCCCAGCAACGCCTGCGCCGTGACTTCCGGCCCGGCACCGGGCCCCTGGATCACCAGCGGCTGGGTGTTGTAGCGCAGGGTGGTGAGGGCGAACTGGTTGTCGGTACCGTAAAGGCGTGCCGCCGGATGCGTCGCCGGCACTTCGGCGATGCCGACGCGGGCCTTGCCGCGCTGATTGAGGCGGGCGAGGAAGCGCAACACGTTGCCTTTGGACTTCGCTTCGGCGTAGCGGGCGGCCAGCGGCTCGTCCAGCTCGGTCAGCCGTGCGAGAAACGCTTCGGCCGATACCGCCTGCAGCGCTTCAGGCACCAGACTTTCCACCTGAACCTCGTCGACGCCCAGCGCGAAGCCGGCACTGCGCGCGATGATGAGCAGCTTGCGCGCCACGTCGTCGCCGGAGAGATCGGAGCGCGGATCGGGTTCGGTATAGCCGAGCCGTCGGGCCTCCAGCAGCAGGCTGGAAAACGGCTGGCTGCCGTCGTACTGGTTGAACAGCCACGACAGCGAGCCGGAAAACACGCCTTCCAGCGTCAGCAGGCTGTCGCCGCACAGTCGCAGGCGGCGCAGCGTCGACAGCACCGGCAGGCCGGCGCCGACGGTGGCCGAATCGCCATAGCGCGCGCCGTTTGCGGTGGCCGCCTGCAGCGCGCGCCAGCCGGCGAGTTCACCACCGGCCAGCGCCTTGTTGGCCGTAACGACGTGATAACCCCGCTCCAGCCACGGCGCATGGCAGGACGCCAGCGCCGTATTGGCCGTGGCGTCGACGATGACCTTGTGCCGAAGGCCGCTGGCGTCGAGCGCGGCCAGCAGCAGCGCGTCGTTGCGGGCGTCACCGAGAGTGTTCAACTGCTCACGCAAGGTCCGGCTGGCGAGCTGCACGACATCGGTGTACTGACGGCGCGAGTTGGCCGCGCCGACGAGTCGGATGCTGGCCGCGGCCGGCGTGTTGAGCAGCTTGAGCAAGGCGCCGCCAACGACGCCGGTGCCGAGCAATACGATGCCTGTCGAGGCGGCCGTTGCTGGCGTCGCCACGGGCTTCAAACCGGCGACGGGCGCAACCACCGCCGAGCTCATGCGTGGACCCGACCAGCAGCGATGGAGCGCGCCGACGCGGCACCCAGCCCATGCGCCCGGGTCAGCGCGGCGTCGAGATCGCGCAGCAGATCGTCACCGTCCTCGATACCGACCGAAAGGCGCAGGAGACTGTCCGCGATGCCGGCGGCGTGGCGCGCTTCGGGCGCCATCGACGCGTGCGTCATCGAGGCCGGATGGGCAATCAGGCTCTCGACACCGCCCAGTGATTCGGCCAGCGAGAAATATTCCAGCCCGTCAACAAAGGCCTCGATCTGGCTCACGTCGCCTTCCAGCTCGAAGCTGAGCATGGCGCCAAAGCCCTGCTGCTGGCGGGCGGCCAACGCGTGACCCGCGTGGTTTTTCAGGCCCGGATAATAGACCTTGCGTACGGCCGCATGGCCGTCCAGATGGCTGGCGATGCGCTCGGCGTTTTCCTGGTGCTGGCGCAGACGAACGGCCAGCGTGCGCAGGCCGCGCAAGGTGAGGTAGCTGTCGAACGGCGCGCCGGTAAGGCCGTTGCAGTTGGCCCACCATTTCAGCTGGTCGTAGACGGCCGCATCTTTGGCTACCGCCGCACCACCGACCACGTCGCTGTGGCCGTTGATGTACTTGGTGGTCGAATGCACGACCACGTCCGCACCGAGCAGCAGCGGCTGCTGCAGCGCGGGCGAAAGAAAGGTGTTGTCGACCACCAGCAGCGCGCCGGCGGCGTGCGTGGCCTGCGCCACGTGGCGGATATCGGTGATGCGCAGCAGCGGGTTGGACGGCGTCTCCACCCACACCAGTGCCGGCTTTTTGGCGAGGCCGGCGGCCAGCGCGGTGCTGTCGGTCAGGTCGACAAAGTCCACCGTGAAGCGGCCCTTTTTTGCCCACGCATCGAGCAGGCGCCAGGTGCCGCCGTAACAGTCGTGTGCCGCCAGCACGTGGCCACCGGCAGGCACCAGCTCCAGCACCAGCGCCACGGCCGACATGCCGCTGGACGTGACCACCGCACCGGCGCCCTGCTCCAGCTCGGCCAGTGCATTGCCCAGCAGATCGCGTGTCGGGTTGCCGCTGCGCGAATAGTCGTAGGCGCGCTTGCGGCCGAAGCCCTCGAAGCTGTAGTTGCTCGACAGATGCAGCGCGGGCACCACGGCACCGTGCTGGGTATCGGTTTCAATGCCGGCACGGACGGCGGTGGTACAGGGGGTGCATTTGCTCATGGAAATCTCCGAAACCGTTTTATTGATGTGTGTCTAAACAAAGAGGGGTTTGGCGCGATCGGCCTGCATCGATCAGGTCAGCGCGCCGCGCAGCAGCGGCGCCAGCTGTTCGGGTTCTTTCAGAAACGCGTCGTGACCGTACGGCGAATCGACCACTTCCAGCGTGGCCGCCCCATGCAGGCGCGTCTGCAGCTCGCACAGGTCGGACAGCGGCACCAGCCGGTCGGACGGAAAGCCGATCAGGGTCGAGCGCACCGGCACCCGCTCGGGCGACACGTCATGCAGGTCGATCGATTCGGACAGCGCCAGAAAGCGGTCCGCATCGAAATGCTCGACGAAGCGGCGGCCGGCGTGCTCCAGGTAATCCTCGACCGGAAAATGGAAGCGACCGCCGCGAAACTCCGGGCCACCGGCAAAGCGCTTGCCGAACTCGGTGCTGCCGCGGTACGTGGTCATGGCCAGCTGACGCGCCAGCGACAGCGCCTCGTTCACCTGGCCGCTGGCCTGGCCCATGCGCACGATGCCGCGCTGCACGCTGCGCTGCGCGGTGGCCAGCGGATGCGGACGATGCGCCCCAGCCAACAGCACCAGCCGGTCGACTGCGTGCGGATGACGCGCCGCAAACGCCAGACCGACCATCGCGCCGTAGGAAGAGCCGACAAAGGCGTGCGCCTGCGGCACGTTCAGCGACTGCAGCAGCGCCGCCAGCGCGTCGGCCTGATCCTCGCTGGAGATGGCATGGGCACCCAGTTCAGCCGGGCTCAGCCAGTCGATCGACAGCACGCGCCACTGGTTCAAATCGATAGCCGCGCCAGCCCCGACCACCGGCTGCCACCAGCCCGGCGCCGCGTCGCGATCCAGCGTCACCACGTCGCGGTCGGCCGAAATACCGCCCTGCACGATCAGCGTGGGCGCGTCCGGCGCACCGGTCCACGCATAGCGCACGTCGACCTCGACCGGCTCACTACCGTACTTCGGCGTCAGCGTGACGCGGCGCATGCTGCGCCGAACGGTCAGGCTGGGGCGATGGCGCAGCGGCGCCAGGATCGCATCGATCGCGGCGTGGGCGCTGGTGGTGGCCAGGGTTTCGGGCGGGCAGGTCATGGCATCTCTCCAGTCGGCATCGTCCTGCGAAGAGCCGGAGAGGTCGTCATGCGTGAAATCGTCAGCAAAGCGCTGCGAGACATGACGCCCATCTTCCGGATTGGCGCCAGATGGCGCTTCCGCAGGAATTAGCACCGTTGCGGAAACGTTCCGCAGGTTGCCCCGGCTTCAATGGGCCTGTCCCTCAGCCGGTCTCGATGAGTGGATCGACAGTAAAGGCTGGTCCTTTTGTTGTCAATAGACGTCTAAACATCTAAACGTATAAACCGTTGATCATGACTACATAACGCCTTACGACCGCCGACGCCATACTTCGCCAGGGCGCATGCGATGACGCGCTGCTGAAGCAAATGCGCGCAGCTGCCGCTCGCAGCCCGCTGGCGTGACCCATTCGCTCTAAACTGCCCACCGGAATCCAGCCACTGACGACGCCAGCTCATGACCCATCACCCGAACTTCGCCAGCGCCATCGGCCGCACGCCGCTACTGCGCCTGCGTCACGCCTCGGAACTCACCGGCTGTGAGGTGTTGGCCAAGGCCGAGCTGATGAACCCCGGTGGCTCGATCAAGGACCGCACCGCGCTGGGCCTGCTGCAGGACGCGCGCCATCGCCAGCTGATCCGCGCCGGCGGCACCATTGTCGAAGGCACCGCCGGCAATACCGGCATCGGTCTGGGCCTGCTCGGCGCCAGCCTCGGCTACCGCACGATCATCTTCATGCCCGAAACGCAGAGCCGCGAAAAGATCGACGCGCTGCGCATCACCGGTGCCGAAGTGCGGCTGGTGCCCGCCGTGCCTTACAAAGATCCCAACCACTACGCCCATCAGGCTCGCGCACACGCCGAAGCGCTGAACGCCGCCGACCCCGGCAGCGCGTGGTTCGCCAATCAGTTCGACAACACGGCCAATCGCGACTTCCATGAAGCAACCACAGGCGTCGAAATATGGGAGCAGACGGACGGCCGCATCGACGGCTTCATCTGCGCGTCGGGCACCGGCGGCACGCTGGCGGGCGTGGGTCGCGCATTGAAGGCGGGCAACCCCGGCGTACGTATTGCGCTGGCCGACCCGACGGGTTCGGCGCTGGCCAGCTACGTCAACACCGGCGAACTGGTCGCCAGCGGCAATTCGATCAGCGAGGGCATCGGTTCCAGCCGCGTCACCGCCAATTTCGACGGCGCGCCGATCGATCTGGCCTGGTCGATTCCCGACGACGAATCGGTTCCGCTGGCGCATCGGCTGCTGCACGACGAAGGCTGGTGCGTCGGCGGCTCCAGCGGCGTCAACGTCGCCGGTGCGATTCGCCTGGCGCGCGAACTCGGCCCGGGTCATACCGTGGTGACGATTCTCTGCGACGCCGGCACCCGCTATCAGGCCAAGCTGTTCAACCCGGGCTTTCTGCGCGCAAAGAACATTCCCGTGCCGGCGTGGCTGGACGAGGCGTTCCCCGGCTGAGTCTGTCGGCCAGCTCGTCGGCGCGACACCCGCTACGTATCAGCACGGCGGGTGCTGCTGGTAACGTAGTGCGATGAATAATCCATCCGACCTGTCCTCCCTGCACGCCCGTCTGCAGGTAGAAGGCTTCGCCTTTCTTGCCGCCGAGACGATGGACGCTCTGCTGGACGATCCGCAGTCGCTGGACGACTGGGACGCTTTCACCGCCAGCTGGAACGATCTGGCGCCCGACGCCTACCTCGCCGCCAAAGGCCGCAAGCGGCGCAGGCGCCACGCCACGTTCACCGTCGTGACGGCCAGCGGCGAGATCACCCGCAATCCGCAGCAGCCGCACGTGCAGACGCTGGAGAACAATCAGCTGCAGGGCGGTATCCAGCGCTGGTTTGTGCCGATCCAGCCGCAGATCACTGAGGGCGCGAGTTTTCAGCGCATCCTGCAATTCAGCCACGCGCTGTTCGGTACGCTGGCGCCGCGCGTGGCGCAATGGCACGTCGAGGCGCATCAGTTTCGCATCGAAGCCAGCGTCGGCGAAGCCGGCGAACCCACGCCCGAAGGCGTGCACCGCGACGGCGTGGACTACGTACTGGTGCTGCTGATCGATCGCACGAACATCGAAAGCGGCATCACCACCATCCATGCCGCCCATGGCGAGCTGCTGGGCAGCTTCACCCTCACCCGCCCGCTGGATGCCGCGCTGGTCGATGACGCCAAGGTCAGCCACGGCGTCACCGCGGTAACGCCATTCGATCCGGAAAAACCGGCGCATCGCGATGTGCTGGTGGTGACGTTCAAGGCCACCGGCTGACAGCCCCGGCATCGCCCCCGCACGCATTGATCAGCCGCTGACACTCGGGGCCACTGTTGCGGCCGTCCGCCCTTTTGCGCCGCCGCGCCAATCAGCAGGCGAAGGGCGAACACCGGCGTTACATTCGATCGGCTAGGATGTGCACAACCTCTCTCGTCAGGCTCTTCCATGCCCCTCGATTCGTCACATCGCAGGGACACCGCCGCCGGGCCGTCGCTGGAAGATCCGCCGGAGCGCCTGAAATTCAGCGGTGACAACCGCTTTCACCGCGAACTGCGCCGTCGCGTCGACGACGAATTCAAACGCACCGGCACGCGCCAGCGTGACAGCGCGCAGATGTATCTCAAGACCGCGATCATCCTCGCCGTTTTCGCCGTCAGCTACGTGGCGCTGGTCTTTTTCGCGGTGTCCGGCTGGCAGGCGCTGCCGATAAGCCTTCTGCTGGGCGTGGCCACCGCGGCGATCGGCTTCAACGTGATGCACGATGGTGGCCATCAAGCCTATTCGGATCGCCGCTGGGTCAACCGGCTGATGGCGCTGACGCTCGATCTGGTCGGCGGCAGTTCGTATATCTGGCAGTGGAAGCACGCGCGGTTTCATCACACCTGGGTCAACGTCGCCGGGCACGACAGCGATATCGATCTCGGTGTGCTCGGGCGACTCTCGCCGGAGCAGCCGTGGCGTCCGTGGCACCACTGGCAGCACGTGTACCTGTGGGTGCTTTACGGCGTTACCGCCATTCGCTGGCATGTCTATGGCGATTTTCGCGACATGATTACCGGCAAGGTCGGCGAGCGCCCGTTCGATCGGCCGCGTGGCTGGGATCTGGCGGGCTTTGTGATCGGCAAGCTGGTGTTTTTCACGCTGGCCTTTGGACTGCCGCTGATGTTTCATTCGGTCGGTGCCGTACTGCTGTTCTACACGATCACTTCGGCGGTTGCCGGCGTGCTGCTGGCGCTGGTTTTTCAGATGGCCCACGTGGTCGAGGAAGCCGACTTTCCCGCACCGAACCCCACGAGCCGGCAAATGGACACGCCATGGGCCATCCACCAGCTGGAGACCACGGTGGATTTTTCGCGCGACAGCCGCGTGCTGAGCTGGCTGATCGGCGGGCTCAATTTCCAGATCGAGCACCATCTGTTTCCGCGCATTTCGCACGTGCACTACCCGGCCGTGGCGCGCGTGGTCGAGGCCACCTGCCGGGAATACGGCATCACGTACCGCACGCATCGCAGCTTTGCCGCGGGCATTGCCTCGCACTATCGCTGGCTGCGGCGACTGGCTGCACCGGTAGATGATATTCAGCCCTTACTGGTGCCGGTTGCCCCGGTTTCGCCTTGAGCGATTGATGGACGGATTTGCGATGGGCTGATCCGGCTGCGACACTGGCAGACACGATCACCGCTGCCGCCGGCGGATATCGCCACCCGGGGAAGCTCATGTCGGTCGCCGCCACCATCGTCATCGCCATCATCACCCTGCTGCACGTTTATTTCCTCGTGCTGGAAATGTTTCTGTGGACCAAGCCGGCCGGCCGCCGCGCCTTCGGCCTCACCCCGGAGTTTGCACAGCAGTCGAAAACGCTGGCGGCGAACCAGGGGCTGTACAACGGCTTTCTCGCGGCAGGCTTGATCTGGGGTCTGAGCCTCGGCGTCGCCGGCTTCGGCATCAAAGTGTTCTTTCTCGCCTGCGTGCTGGTCGCCGGCGTCTTTGGCGGCCTCACCGCCAGCCGGAAGATTCTGTGGATCCAGGCGCTGCCGGCGCTGATCGCTTTACTACTTTTGCATCTGGGCTGATCGTGTCGCTTCGTCAACAATTTTCCTTGGGGTTCGACACCATGCCCGCCACCGCGCGCGAAGCCGTCGGCAAACGCTATGACATCCGGCAAATGCAGCACGCCCGCGAGCAAAGCTGGGCCGCGCTGCACGGCATCCGCGCGCGCATGCGCACGGGCATCTCCGAAGACGAGGCCAGGGTCGAAGCAGGCGAGGTCTTTCGCGAACTGGGCATGGAGCGGCTCTGGCATCCGGTGCTGATCCGCATCGGTGCCAACACCACTAAGACGTATCGGCAGAAATCCGATCCGACCGTACGGCTGGGCGAAAACGACAGTTACTTCATCGACCTCGGGCTGGTGTTCAATGGCCACGAGGGCGATGTCGGCGACACGTTCGTGGTGGGCGATGCACCGGCGCGCGAGGCTTGCGCCGAAGCGGCGCGCACGCTGTTCCGCGAGGTCGCCGTGGCTTGGCGCACCCAGGGGCTGAGCGGACAGGCGCTGTATGCGTACGCCGACGAACGCGCCCAGGCGATGGGTTACCGGCTCAATCACGCCATCAAGGGCCATCGCGTCAGCGACTTTCCGCACGCGATCCACAAGGGCGGCGACCTCGGCGCGCTGCAGGCGTCGCCGGCAAGCGGACTGTGGATTCTGGAAATCCAGATCGCGCATCCCACCGAGCCCTTTGGCGCATTCTACGAAGATCTGCTGGTGTCGGCGGACGCCACATAAGCACATTGCAGGGAGCAGACGATGCCGCACTTTTATATAGAAATGGTTGTTGTGCTGGTCTGCCTTTTCACCGGTGTCGTTAGCCTGCGCCAGCATGACAAGCGCGTCGGGCTCGGGTTTCTCTGTTCGTCGATCGGTACGCTCGGCATAGCGCTGGAACGCGTGATTCCGACCGCCGCGCCATGGCTCGGCACTGTGAGCTGCGGCGTGCTGGTGCTGGGCAGTGCGTTGTTCATCGCCAGCCTCTGGCGCGCGAGGCAACGGCGCATGTCGACCCATGCCGACTGACATCGATCACCGGCTGAGGCGAACTTCGCCAAAATGTCACCCATGAAAATTCTGGTCTTCGGCAATTCGGGCTCCGGCAAAAGCACGTACGCGAAAGCCATGGCCGAGCGGCACGCGCTGGCGCATCTGGATCTGGACACGATCGTGTGGGAGCCCGGCCTGATTGCCGTGGCGCGCGCGGCCGCCGATATTGATCGCTCACTGCAACTTTTTCTCGCCGCCCATCCGCGCTGGGTTATCGAAGGCTGCTACGGCGAACTGGTAGCGGCCGCCGCGCCACACGCCGATGCGCTGGTGTTTCTCAATCCCGGTCTCGAGGCGTGCCTGGCCAACAACCGGCGGCGGCCGTGGGAACCGCACAAATACGCTTCGATGCAGGCGCAAAACGCGATGCTGGAAAATCTGCAGACGTGGGTTGCCGGATACTACGAACGCGACGATGACTGGTCGTACCGGCGCCATCGGCAGATATTCGATGCGCACGCCGGAACAAAGCACGAATACGCGTCTTCGCCGCACTAGTTGCTGACTGGCGGCTGCGGCCGGTACCACGCGCCAAGCCACCGCATGAACTTGACTATTGAATAAGTATGGATGTATAGACGTCCATATGAAATGTATCGTGCAACGCAGCAACCGTTCCGGCCCCTCGGCCTCGGACGGTGTGGGCGAAGGTTTCGCACGCCGTGGCCGTGGTCAGCGATGTCTGCGCGGATCGTGACATCTGCGCCATCGACCTCGTCCACCATTACGGCAAATAAACTCATGACCCTGACCCAGCTGCGCCATCTTGTCGCGATCGTTGATTGCGGACTCAATATCTCTCTGGCCGCCGAGCGCGTGCATGCGACCCAGCCCGGGTTGAGCAAGCACCTGCGGCATCTTGAGGAAGAGCTGGGCTTTCCGATGTTCAACCGGCGCGGGCGCAATCTGGAAAGCCTGACCCACGTCGGCGGCCGCGTGCTGGAGAGCGCGCGCATGATCCTGGCCGAGGTGGATTCGATCCGCTCCGTGGTCGCCACCATGCACGGCGTGACCCGCACCATGCTGCGCATTGCCACCACGCACACCCAGGCGCGCTTCGCGCTGCCGGCGGCCATTGGCGCGCTGAGCCAGCGCTTTCCCAACCTGAGCGTGCATCTGCAGCCCACCGCCGACGCTCTGCTGCTCGACGTGCTGGATAGCGACGGTGCCGACATTGCCATTGTCAGCACCTCGGGCGGCCCGCCAAAGACCAATGGTCTGGCGCTGCCGGCCTATCGCTGGCACCGCGTCGCCCTGGTGCCGCGCGAACACGCCTTTGCCCAGCTGTCGCGACCGCTGACGCTGGAGGAACTGTCGACGGTGCCGCTGATCAGCTACGACTCGTCGCTGAAATCGGACTCCTCACTGCGCCAGATTTTCGAAAAAGCCGGCCTGCATCCGCAGATTGCCATGACGGCTGGCGATGCCGACCTGATCAAGACCTACGTCAATGCCGGTCTTGGCGTGGGCATTCTGGCCGAGATGGCGCTGCAGCCGGCCGATTCGGAGCACCTGTGCGTGCTGCCGGCCGATCACCTGTTCCCGACCTGCACCACGTGGATCGTGCTGCGGCGCGAAAGCCCGCTGCGCGAGCAGGCGCTGGAGTTCGTGGCGCAGTTCGCGCCGCACCTGGATCGCGGCCAGGTCAGCCACGCGCTGGCCAGCGGCATCAATCTTTCCACCCAGTGGCCGACTGCGCCGTACTGGCAACAGCCAGGATCCGCCACCGGCCGGGTCGTGCCGTTTCCGGCGCGCGGCTCGCACAGGTAAACAGCCACCACTCCCGGGCGAATAACCCGGCGGGCCTGGCCGCAAACGGCTCCGCGGCCGTCATTTTGCCGGGCTGAGCCCGGCCTGTAGAGGCCATAAAGCCCGTCGCAGCGCGCTGTGGCGGGCCTTATTTCGCATTGAAACGGGCCGAATCACAAATCGGACCCGAAAACACGCTAAAATCATGAGTTAGCCGCTGCCAATCTTCGCCGGCGATGTCCTTGAACCCGCTTCAAGGCACGCTCGAGTGGAGTTCGGCCGCAAGGCCTGCCGCTGCGTGCGGCTCGTCGATCAATGCATTGTTTACTCACGAATACCTATCCAACCACGCTCGACATTTCGGAAACCAGGTCATGGCCAGAAACAAACCACTCAACCTTTATCGCAACATCGGCATCATTGCGCATATCGATGCAGGCAAGACCACGACGACCGAGCGTGTTCTGTACTACACCGGCAAAAAGCACCAGATCATCGACGTGCACGACACGAAAGATGGCAAGGGCTCGACCACGACCGACTACCTCGAGCAGGAGCGCAAGCGTGGTATCACCATTCAGTCGGCCGCCGTGTCGACCGAGTGGAAGGGTCACCAGATCAACGTGATCGACACCCCGGGACACGTGGACTTCACGATCGAAGTTAACCGCTCGCTGCGCGTGCTCGACGGCGCCGTGGTGGTGTTCGACGGCGTGGCCGGCGTGGAACCGCAGACCGAAACCAACTGGCGCCTGGCCGACCAGTACAACGTGCCGCGCGTGTGCTACGTCAACAAGATGGACCGCATCGGCGCCAGCTTTGGCCATTGCGTCAAGGGCATCCGCGAGCGCCTCGGCGCGCCGGCCCTGCTGTGCCAGATTCCGCTGGGCAGCAGCGACGAGTTCTGCGGCATGGCCGACCTGGTCGCCAACGTGGCCTACATCTGGGCGTCGGACGACAAGGACAGCAAGTGGGAGACCGTGTCCTTCGAGGAAGCCAGGGCCCGCCTGAAGTTCGGCTCCACCGTCGACAACGACTGGGTCGATCAGCTGCCGAAGCTGCGCGAGGAAATGCTGGAAACCGCGCTCGCGATGGACGACGAGGCGTTCGAGAAGCTGATCGAAACCGGCGAGCACGACCCGAAAGTGCTCAAGGAATGCATCCGCAAGGGCTGCGTTACCGGCAAGCTGGTGCCCGTGTTCTGCGGCTCGTCCTACAAGAACAAGGGCGTGCAGCAGCTGCTGGACGCCGTGGTTGATTACATGCCCTACCCGGGCGAGAACGGCGGCATCTCGATGGTCGACGAGGACGGTAACGTCATCGGCGAGCAGGAAGTGCGCGACGACGCGCCGGCGCGCGCGCTGGCGTTCAAGGTCATCAACGACCAGTTCGGCACCCTCACCTTCTGCCGCGTCTACTCCGGCGTGATCAAGAAGGGCGACACCCTGCAGAACGTCACCCGCGGCAAGAAAGAACGCGTGGGTCGTATCGTGGAAGTGCAGGCCAATGCGACCAAGGAAATCGACGAAGTGCGCGCCGGCGACATCTGCGCGTTCGTGTCAATGAAGGACACCGAGACAGGTGACTCGCTGAGCGATCCGGCGCATCCGGCCCTGCTCGAGCGCATGCGCTTCCCGGATCCGGTGATCAGCGTGTCGGTCGAGCCGAAGACCCGCAACGACGTCGACAAGATGTCCACCGCGCTCTACAAGATGGTCAAGGCCGATCCGTCGCTGCGCATGGAAGTGGACAAGGAAACCGGACAGACCGTGCTCAAGGGCATGGGCGAGCTGCATCTGGAAATCACCCTGGACCGCATGCGCACCGAGCTGGGCGTGGACGCCAACATGGGCAAGCCCAAGGTCAGCTTCCGCGAGGCGTTCGGCAAGACCGTCGAGCACACCTACACGCACAAGAAGCAGTCCGGCGGTTCGGGCCAGTTCGCCGAAGTGAAGATCATCTTCGAGCCGGGCGAGTCCGGCACGGGCGTGGTGTTTTCTGACGAAGTGGTCGGTGGCCGTATCCCGCGCGAATACATCCCCGCCGTGCAGCACGCGATCGAAGTCGAGTCGCGTCAGGGCCAGGTCGCCGGCTACGAAGTGCTGGACTTCAAGGCACGCCTGATCGACGGCAAGTACCACGACGTCGACTCCTCGGCGCTGGCCTTCGAAATCGCCGGCCGCGCCTGCTTCCGTGAGGCGCAGAAGCTCTCCAAGCCGAAGCTGCTCGAGCCGATCATGAGCCTCGAAGTGGTGACCGAAGCGACCTACCTCGGCGACGTCATCGGCGACATCAACCGTCGTCGCGGCAGCATCTCCGACCAGGGCCAGAAGGGCGTGTCGGCGTTCGTGCAGGGCTTCGTGCCGCTGTCCGAAATGTTCGGCTACATCAACTTCCTGCGCTCGGCCACCAGCGGCCGCGGTACCTTCACCATGATCTTCGATCATTACGAAGAAGTGCCGGCCAGCATGGTCGAAAAGCTGATGGAGAAGGAGGCGAAGTAAGCTTCGTTTCCATAGCGCGCTGCCCTAACGGTCAGCGCGAAATCAAAGAACCCGGGGAGCAATTCCCGGGTTCTTTTTTTGAGGGCTTCAATACAACAAAAGGTGCCTGCGTTCTTGTCCTCATTCAGAATAAGAATGATGCTAGCGGTCAGATTGCGCGCACGTCATCTGACACCCTGGATAGGTCCGCGAAAAACTCAGAAGGCAATTAAATATGCTTGTTCGCCTGTTGACAGTTGTCGCCTTCACGATCGCGCCTCTGGTGTCAGCGAAAAACGCAAGTGATGCTGAAATCGAAACTTTCACAAGTTCCGACGTTGCTGTTCTGAGGGCGGCGCTTGGTTCTCAATGTCATTCGGATAACAACGGCTACGCATTACTCTCATCAAATGTCGTCGTTCCGGCGGAATACCACAACATCGAGAGCGTCGACGAGTCTGGCGCCGTAAGTGACCTGCAGCGCCGATCCGCCTTCCGGATAACGATTCCATCGATTGACGGGTGTCCGGGAGTACGTGTCGTGGACGGCCAGAAAATCAGTCAAGCTTTTGGAATCCGTCATTCAGAAGGCCAAAGTATTCGAAGTGAACTGGATCAGAGCTGGAAACGGCTGTACACAGTTTTCCCCGGTGCAACGAGCTGGTTGCAGGTCAGTATGCCCGGTTATAACCACGCAGGGGATATAGCTGCGATCTACCTCTCACAAAACATAGGGAATTTGAACGGAAGCGGCACATGCGTGTATCTCCAGAGGGTCGCAGGCACATGGCGGGTGTTGGTGCGCGTACCGATATGGATCTCTTGATCTACCGTGTAAATGCTTGGTGAGAGCGGCGACTGGGGAGGCGTTACGCCTACACGAGTATTGGTTAAGTACGGAAGGGCAGGTGAAGCCGACGGCCGGCGGGCCATGATGCCGTTAATGCTGAGGTTACAAGCCGCCACCGCGGCTTGCCCTCCGGGCTATTCGCTTTCCTAAGGTTCGTTTCGGCATCCTGCTTCCACAGTCGCTTTGCACACGCAAACCTGCGCGACCTACGCTTTTCGGTTTAGGGACAAGCCCAGGGCTGTCCACAGCATCGTTATCGGTTGACGATTTCCACCGACGTTCCCGCGAGTTCGCATATCCAACAAATTCACCGCAACGGGTTTGCGAGCCTGAAGCAGGCAGGACGACGGCGAAAACTGCTGCGTATATCTGGCGCGTGGTGCTGCATCGCATGATGACAGCAGCAATTTCTTTCGTTCATGCTCTATGGAGGGAAGCACGAAACCTTTGACCTCACCGGCAAATTGCCGGCGCCGTCGGGTAGCGGCTCAAAAAGGACGCCGAATGATGGCGTGACATATTCCAGAGTAGGGAAGCTGCATGGACGATTTCAGGCGGATACCGTTCGGACGCACACGGGTATCGCAGGGCGCGCAGGACCGACGCCAGAGGCTCGCTAGCGCGTGCGCGCTAGCTCTGCTGATGGCCGCGGCCAGCCAG
>CBAAAD010000011.1:12233-17460 GCA_964658785.1 uncultured Methylobacterium sp. | reverse complement strand
ATGCACTGTGGAAACTGCAGGGCGAACAATTTTTCGTTGCAGTCGCGCAGCGACTGCGGGTCGTTCACCACCAATACGCCGCCGCGCTGGGCCAGCTCCAGCACCATGCTGTCGTAGATGAACTGGGCGTCGACCGGCGGATCCTTGCGCATCAGCACCACGTCGATCTCGCGCAGGTCACGCCACTGCGCCTCGCCCAGCGTGTACCAGTCGGTCGGATCGTCGCGCACGGTGAGCGCGGCAACGCGCGCCCACGGCGCGCCATCGCGCAGCGCCAGATCGCCCTGTTCAAAATAATGCAGGCCATGTCCGCGTCGCTGGGCTTCCAGCAGCATGGCCAGGCTGGTGTCCTTGGCGACCTTGATCGCGCCGATGGGGTCCATCAGCACGGCGACCGATAGGGTCATTACGATTCTCCGTTGGTGTAACTGCGGTATGCGGTAAAAAGTTCGCCATGCAAGGCGATTCGGATTCGTCAGATTGACATCATCAGGTGCGATGGTCGCCGAGACGGCCCGTGGCGACAAGCTTGCTCTGGCCGAAGCTGTCACCATCGGCCCGATGGTGCCAATATAGGTCACGTTGTGAGCGCTGTTCGTTGAGTCTGCGCGATGATTGCTTGACAGTCTCGGCGGGCTGGCAGTACATCAAAGGGCTATCGAGCGCCGCCGCAGAGCGGACTTTGGTACGTTGCACTCCGTGACTTTTGACGGGTGCGAACGACGGCATACAAGTTGCTTGGCTTCGTGATTGACCTGAGCTCGCGCGAGTTCCGGGGGGGGAGTAGTGAATTTGAACGTGAGTGCTAGTGACTTGACCGGTCTCAAGGTCATGGTGATCGACGACTCAAAAACCATCCGGCGCACGGCGGAAACGCTGCTGTCGAAGGAAGGCTGCGATGTGGTCACGGCGGTTGACGGATTCGAGGCGCTGGCCAAAATTTCCGACCAGAAACCGGCGATCATTTTCGTCGACATCATGATGCCGCGTCTGGATGGTTATCAGACCTGCGCACTGATCAAGAACAACCCGCAGTTTCGCGGCACGCCGGTGATCATGCTGAGCTCGAAAGACGGTCTTTTCGACAAGGCGCGCGGACGTATCGTGGGCGCCGAACAATACCTGACCAAGCCGTTTACGCGTGACGAACTGCTTGGTGCCATCCATCGTCATGTCGGCACTGTGCCTGCAAGTCGCTGACTGCAGATTCTAAGGGGAACCTGTGGCCAATATTCTCATCATCGACGACTCTCCCACCGACGTGCGCGTGTTCACCACGCTGCTTGAGCGCGCCGGGCATCAGGTCGTTGCCGTACATAGCGCTGAAGAAGGTATCGAGCGGGCGCGTTCCGACCTGCCGGGCCTGGTGATCATGGACGTGATCATGCCCGGCATGAACGGTTTCCAGGCTACGCGCACGCTGAGCCGCGATCCGATCACGGCGGGCGTACCGATCGTGATGATCACCACCAAATCGATGGAGACCGATCGCGTGTGGGGCCTGCGCCAGGGTGCGCGCGCCTTCATCACCAAGCCGGTCAACGAGAAAGAACTGCTGACCTGCATCAACGATCTGTTGCCGGGTGCGGCATGAACCCACCCGTCAATTTGACGCCATTCGAGATTCTGGCCCGCTACGAGCGTCTGTCGCTGGCACATGCCTCCGAGACCCAGGACAAGCTGGAAGCCCCAGGCCTGTGGCGAGGCATCGGTTTTCGCGTGGGCGCCCGGCTGCTGGTCAGCGGCATTGACGAAATCAACGAACTGCTGGCGGTGCCCGCGCTCACGCCGGTACCGGGAACCCAGCCGTGGTTGCTTGGAGTGGCCAACGTGCGCGGCAACCTGGTACCCGTGATCGACTTTGCCCGGTTTCTGTTTGGCGAGCGCACCCAGATTTCCGATCGGACCCGTCTGCTGATCGTGCGCCAGGGCAACGGCAGCGTGGCCCTGCTGGTGGACGAAGTATTCGGCCAGCGCACCGTCGATGAGGAGCAGCGCCGAGATGCCGCACGCGAAGACGATCCGCGCCTGACGCGCTTCGTCGAAAACCGCGTCGGCGAACAGCAGCTGGGGATATTCAGCATGCATCGATTAGTGCGCGCACCGGATTTTCGCCAGGCCGCGGCCTGATATCCGGAACGTGCTTTGAACAAGAAGGGCCGGCGCCCGTCGTGGCCGGAATGGGTTAGCAAGGTCCGGTTCGGTAGTCGCCCAAAGCGCGACGCCAATCGGGTCAGTTCAGACGGACGAGGTGAACATGAGCACTACCGGGGGCGTCAGCAGGGAACGGGGTTATGCCGTTTATATCGTCCTGCTTGTGGTTTCTATTGGTTTTGCGGCACTCGATTTCGGCCTGCTGAACCAAAAGAACAGCGAGGATCGGCAGGCTATCGCACTGACCACGCAGATTCAGGTGCTGTCGCAGCAGACCGCGAAATCCGCGCTGGAGGCAGCGAACGGCAATGCCGAGTCCTTCAATGAGCTGGCGGCCAACCGAAACTCCATCGACTCTGCCGTGCAACGCCTGATCAAGGGTGATGCGCAATCGGGCATGCCGGCTTATGACGACAAGAACAGCACGCTGACGGGGCGCGCCGTGATCGCGCTGAACGACTCGTGGCGGCAGCTCGACGGCGATATCGGCAAGATTCTCTCCAACAAGGCGCTCGTTACCGATTCGGGCGTGCGCGCCAACACGCTGGCGCAGCAGATGCCGCTGCTCAACTCGAGCATGGAACAGGTCGTCAACATTCTGCAGGAGCACAACGGCAGCTCCGACCAGATGCTGGGCACATCACGCCAGATGCTTTCTGGTGACCGCATCATCCGACGCGTGCAGGAGGTGCTGCAGGGCGGCGACAACGCACAATCGGCGGCCGATGGACTGTCGCGCGATGCGCAGCTCTACGGCAACGTGTTGAAGGGTCTGCTCGAGGGCAATCCGGAAAGCGGCGTGAAGCCGATTGGCGATGCCAACGCCAAAAAGATCCTTACCGACATGACCGACAGCTGGAACAAGCTGTCCGATCCGCTGGCCAAACTCGCCGGCGCGGCGGGTAACCTTGCCGACGTCAAGCACGCGGGCAATCAGGCCTCGCTCGATTCACAGACGGTGCTGCTGCGCGCCAACGATCTGTCCGAGCAGGTTGGCAAGCTGCCGCTGCGCCGCCTGTTTCCCAACGTGTGGTGGGGCTTGTTCGGCGCGATTGCCGCAGTGATTTTCGCCGTCGCGCTGGTGGTGACCCT
Source organism: uncultured Methylobacterium sp. (assembly GCA_964658785.1). Lineage (GTDB taxonomy): Bacteria > Pseudomonadota > Gammaproteobacteria > Xanthomonadales > Rhodanobacteraceae > Rhodanobacter. The sequence continues at coordinate 14,214 of CBAAAD010000011.1, read as the reverse complement.
GGTGGCCGATCAGCGCCGCCGCTTCGCCAGCAGTGCCGAGCTCAACCAGCGTAACCAGGAGGCGATCATGCGCCTGCTGGACGAAATGGGCTCGCTCGCCGAAGGTGACCTGACGGTAAAGACCACGGTGTCCGAAGACATTACCGGCGCCATCGCGGACTCGGTCAATTACGCCATCGACGAGCTTCGCTCGCTGGTAACGACGATCAACGAAACCTCCGAGCAGGTGTCGTCGTCGGCGCAGGAAACCCAGACCACCGCGCGCCATCTGGCCGACGCGGCCGAGCAGCAGGCGCAGCAGATCAGCTCCGCCACCTCGGCGATCAACCAGATCGTGAGCTCGATGGACATCGTGTCGAAGGATTCCGCCGAGTCCGCCGACGTGGCCGAGCGCTCGGTGGAAATCGCCTCGCGCGGCGCCGAAGTGGTGCGCGAAACGATCTCGGGCATGGACTCGATCCGCGACCAGATCCAGGAAACCTCCAAGCGCATCAAGCGGCTGGGCGAATCCTCGCAGGAGATTGGCTCGATTGTAGAACTGATCAACGACATCGCCGAACAGACCAACATTCTGGCGTTGAACGCGGCCATCCAGGCGGCCTCGGCCGGTGAAGCCGGTCGCGGTTTCGCGGTGGTGGCCGACGAAGTGCAGCGGCTGGCCGAGCGCTCCACCAGCGCGACCAAGCGAATCGAAACGCTGGTGCAGACGATTCAGTCCGATACCAACGAAGCGGTGAACTCGATGGAGCAGACCACCGCCGAGGTGGTCGCCGGTGCGCGCCTGGCGGAGGATGCCGGCAGCGCGCTGGGCGATATCGAACGCGTGTCGCATGACTTGTCGGCGCTGATTCAGAGCATCTCCACCGCGGCGCGCGCGCAGTCCGCCGCGGCCACCGATGTTTCGGTATCGATGAACGCGATTCAGGAAATTACCTCGCAGACCTCGCAGGGCGCGAGCCAGACGGCCGACTCGATCGGTACGCTGGCGCAGCTGGCGAGCGACCTGCGTCGGTCAGTAGCGCATTTCAAGTTGCCTGGTTGATCAAACGAGTTGATCGAGTTAGTTGACCGAATGATTAGTTGACCGAACTATCCGTCGAGCTGATTTCAGCGCGATGAATACAAGCACAGGACGGGGGGCATGCTCGTCGGTTGCGTAACGTGTTGTTGAGCAATCGTTGAGAGAGGCGCATGAGACTTCAAGACCACATTGATTTCACCACGCTGCAGTGGGTCAAGCCGGAGATCGACGAAACCTTGTCGACCGCCCGCGAGGCGCTGGCGACTTACGTTGAGCATCCGACCAATCGCGATGCCATGCGGTCGTGCGCCGATCACCTGCATCAGGTGCGCGGCACGTTGCAGATGGTCGAGCTGTACGGCGCGGCGCAGGTCACCGCGGAGATGGAAACGCTGGCCGGCGCGCTGCTGCAGGATCAGGTTACCCACCGCGAAGAAGCCTATGCCTCGCTGATGCGCGGCCTGATGCAGCTGCCCGATTACCTGGAGCGCTTGTCCAGCGGCCATCGCGATGTGCCGGTAGTGCTGCTGCCGCTGTTGAACGATTTGCGTGCCAGCCGCGAGCTGCCCGCGCTTACCGAATCGGCGATGTTTCATCCGAACCTTGATGCGTTCCTGCCCGAGCAGGCGCCGGCCGCCATGAGTGAGGCCTATGCCGATGCTCACCGCGGGGAGCTGGTCGACCTGCGTCTGCGTTTTCAGCAGCAGCTGCTCAGCTGGTTCCGCGCGCAGGACACCGATCAGCAGCTGGTTGGCATGCGCGCGACGCTGCTCGCCATCGCCTCGCGCTGTTATCACGTGCACGGTCGCCGGCTGTGGTGGATTTCCGCCGGCGTGCTTGAAGGTCTTGAGCAGGGGATGCTGAAAAGTTCTGCCGGCGAGATACGCCAGCTGATCGGCAAGGTGGATCGCAGCATCCGCCAGCTGATCGAGCAAGGCGAAATCAGCCTGCGCGGCGGCG
>CBAAAD010000011.1:10909-12133 GCA_964658785.1 uncultured Methylobacterium sp. | reverse complement strand
GATCGCAGCATCCGCCAGCTGATCGAGCAAGGCGAAATCAGCCTGCGCGGCGGCGATGCTGACGATGTCGCCCGCAAGATGCTCTATATCGTGGCGCAGTCGAAAGAACGCAGCCCGCTGATGGAAGCGCTGCGCACCACGTACTCGCTCGACAGCCTGCTGCCCGACGCCGCCGAGCTGGAGCACGCCCGCGGCTCCATGGCCGGCCACAACCGTGCCTTGCTCGACTCCGTATCGCGCGCACTGAAGGACGATCTGCTGCGCGTCAAGGAAGCGCTGGACCTGTTCCTGCGCCAGGACGACGCAGACCCGGCGCAGCTGGCGTCCCAAAGCGAGATGCTCGAGCGCGTCGGTGACACGCTGGGCATGCTGGCGTTGAACATACCGCGCCGGGTCATCATCGAGCAGCGCCGCGTGCTCAATGAAATGGCCAACCGCATGCGTCAGCCGGACGAGGAAACCCTGCTCGATGTTGCCGGTGCACTGCTCTACGTCGAGTCCTCGCTGGACGATCACATCGAAAGCCTGGGTTCCGAAGAGAATCAGGCGGCTGACGAAACGGTGCAGGGCCTCCCGCGCAGCGAAGCGCTTGGCGTCGTTACCGCGCTGATGCAGGAAGCGATCACCAATACCGGCAACGTCAAGAACGCCATCGTCGGCTTCGTCGAGTCCGGCTGGGAGCATAGCCACCTCGCGGTTGCACCGGCCTTGATGGGCGAAGTCGCCGGCGCACTGCGCATGCTTTCCGCGCCACGCCCGGCCGACCTGGCCGACGGCGTGGGCCGTTTCGTTGCCGAAGAACTGCTGACCGATCGACGCGTGCCGTCCGGCGAGCAGATGGATCACTTGGCCGACGCACTGGCGGCGCTTGAATATTATCTTGAAGCCGCGCGCGAGCATCGCGGTGGGCTGGAGCACATTCTCGACGTGGCCGAGCACAGCCTTGGCCTGCTCGGTTACTGGCCGTTGCCGGTGCCGCGCGCTGTGCCGCTGCAGGCGGTTTTCGAGCCGGTTTCCGATGTGCTCGAACACCAGGCGGTCGAACATCCGGCCGTCGAGCACGATGCCGGCTCGATCAATCCGGAGTCGGCGCACGAGGGCTTTGCGCACGAAGCGCACCCCGAGCTGACCGAGTCGGTCAGCATGCTGCACGGCGAAGATCTCAGTCATCTGTTTGTCGGCGAGAGCGAGCCGGTCACAGCGCCTACCCACAATGTCGACGGC
>CBAAAD010000011.1:4154-10899 GCA_964658785.1 uncultured Methylobacterium sp. | reverse complement strand
CGGCATGCGGCTGGCCGAAACGGAAACGACGACGCCACCGGTTTCGGAAAATACCGCGGCGGCCGACCCGGACAACGACTGGATCGAGGTCGAGGAAGAAACGTTTGAGGAGGTGCCGGTACGCGATGCGCTGGCCGGCAACACCCGCTTCAATCTCGACGCCGACGGCATCGACGATGACATCCGGGAAATCTTCCTGGAAGAGATGCAGGAAGAAATTGACAGCCTGCGCCGAGGCGAAAAAGTCTGGCTGGCTGATCCGACCCAGCTTTCCTCGCTGATCACGCTGCGTCGCTCGTTCCATACGCTCAAGGGCTCGGGCCGACTGGTCGGCGCTGGCGTGCTCGGTGAGTTTGCGTGGAAGCTGGAGGACATGCTCAACCGCGTGCTCGATGGCAGCATCCAGCCGGACGAGGGCGTGCAGGCGGTGGTCCATCATGCGATCGAAGCTCTGCCGCAGCTGCTGGCCGCGCTGAAAGGCGAGGGCGCACCTTCGGCCCCGCTCGGCGCCATCATGCGAACGGCCGAAGAGCTGGCCGCTGGCCACCCAAGCCGCGTGGAAGATCATCTGTCGACGGCCACGGAAATGGTTCGTCGCGTGGTGATTCGGCGCATTCCGCGCTCGCAGGCCGCCGCCGATGCCGTGCCGGAAGCCAGCCTCACCGATTCGCATACCGCGGCGGAGAACCTCGAAGCATCGGAGGCGTCGCCGTCGTTCGGTGCGCCAGCGGCGATGCCCGAGATGCCCCCGGTGGACCCGGTGCTGCTGGAAATTCTGCGCAGCGAAGTGGCGCAATACCTGCACACGATTCGCGCTGCCATCCAGCGCAGCGACATCGAGCTGCCGATTGGCGAAGATCTTCTGCGTGCCGTGCACACGCTGCATGGTGCCATCGCCATGGTCGACATTCAGCTGCTGACCCAGCTGCTGTCGCCGCTGGAAAGCCTGTTCAAGCGGCTGCGTGCGCTGAACATCGCGCTGCCTTCCGAAGGCGTGCGCATGCTTGAGCAAACGGTCGATATGGTCGATGACGTGATGGGTCAGTTTGACGTGGATCAGCCGCAGCTGCCCAACGCCGACCTGCTGACCGCGCAGATCACGGCACTACGCGACCGTTATCCGGAATCACAGATCGCGCACGTGGTTTACGAACGGCACGACGACGATGAGCCGGCAGATGATCCGGACACGGCCGAAATGTCCGACGTCGAAGGTCGCGATGTTGCCGCGCAGGCGCATGGCGAGGTCGTCGACGCCCACGACGAGCCCGATCCGGAAGCGGCGCACGCCGACGATATGCCGCGCAACGATGCCGCGGTCGATCCGGCCACTGACACCACGCCGCTCGACGAGCATACCGAGGTCGTCAACGCTGAAGCAGACGAACCGGCACATGCCGACGCGGAGCATTCGACCGAGACCGAAGCCAGGGTCGAAGCGAATCCGGACGACGAGCGTCATGCCCTACTGGCGGCCGAAATGGTTGCCGCGCTGGGTGCCTTCGAGCCGGAGGTTGCGGCGGCTGAACGCGCGGCGGCCGAGCAGCTGATTGCCGACAAGGCAGCCGCCGAGCGTGTCGCTGCCGAACAGCTTGCCGCCGAGCAGGCGGCTGCCGAGCAGGCCGAAATCGACCGGCTCGCGGCCGAGCGCGCCGCTGCCGAGCAGACTGAAATCGACAGGCTTGCGGCCGAACACGCTGCTGCCCAGCAGGCCGAAATCGATAAGCTCGCGGCCGAACACGCCGCGGCGCTCGCTGCACAGCAGGCCGCCGATGACATTGCAGCCGAGTTGCTGGCCTCCGAGCAGCGTGACGCCGAGGCGCGAGCCGCGGAGGAAGCTGCGAAGGAAGCAGCCGAAGAAGCAGCTGCTGCAGCGCAGATCACGGATGCCCTCTCCCCGCCCGTGCCAGCCGATGCGGTTGCCGACGAGCCGGCCATGGTCCAGGACGAGGTCTACGCTCTCGCTGGATCCGGGCAGATCGACGCGGATCTGCTGGAAGTGTTTATCGATGAAGCGCGCGAAATTCTCGATCATGCCGACGGCGTGATGGCGCAGTGGCACGACGCGCCAACCGAGCTTTCGTACGTGGCCGAACTGCAGCGCGATCTGCACACGTTGAAGGGCGGCGCGCGCATTGCCGGCCTGATGGGCGTGGGCGATCTCACGCATGCGGTGGAAACGCTGTTGGAAAAACCCATTCGCGATCCGTCCAGGACCGGTCCGCTGATCACCGCGCTGGAGGCGAGCTTCGATCGCCTGCACAAACAGGTGCAGTCCGTTTCACTGGGCCAGCCCGTCGACTACCCGCAGGACATGATCGATCATCTGCTGGCGCTGGCCGGCGAAACGAATCTGGCCGACGACGCCACATCGATCAAGGATGCCGCGCCGCATGCGCGAAACGCCGGTGCGCCGGTGACTCCGACAGCGCCCGCGGCCACCATTCCGGAACAGCTGCCCGATCTCCCCGACCTGCTGCCGGAAGTGCAGGAAGAAGTGCGCTCGTCGCAGGAGCAGATTCGCGTTCGCGCCGATCTGCTGGACAGCCTCGTCAATCACGCCGGCGAGGTGGCGATCTACCGCTCGCGGCTGGAACAGCAGGTGGCCGGCTATCGCTTCAACCTGGTCGAGCTTGAGCAAACTGTCTCGCGTCTGCGCAGCCAGCTGCGCATGCTGGAAATCGAAACCGAAGCGCAGATCATCGCGCGCTTCCAGCGCGAGCATCGCGATGCCGGCATGACCGTGTTCGACCCGCTCGAACTCGACCGTTACTCGCAGCTGCAGCAGTATTCGCGCGCGCTGGCCGAGTCGGTCTCGGATCTGGTGTCCATCCAGACCCTGCTCGACGAGCTCACCCGTCAGGCCGAGACGCTGCTGATCCAGCAGTCGCGCGTCAGCACCGAGCTGCAGGACGGCCTGCTGCGCACGCGCATGCTGCCGTTCGACACGATGGTGCCGAACCTTCGCCGCACCCTGCGCCAGGCGGCGCAGGAAGACGGCAAGAGCGCGCAGCTTTACGTGGACGGTGCGCACGGCGAAATGGATCGCAACCTGCTCGACCGCATCAAGGCGCCGTTCGAGCACATGCTGCGCAACGCGATCGCCCACGGCATCGAGTCGCCCGAAGAACGCCGCAATCTCGGCAAGCCGAGCGAAGGCGCCGTGCATATCCGCGTTGCCCGCGAAGCCACCGAGGTGGTGATTCGCGTCAGCGATGACGGCCGCGGCCTGGATCGTGAAGCCATTCGCAAGCGCGGCATCGAGCGCGGCCTGCTGCGCGCCGACACCAAGCCGACCGACAACCAGCTGCTCTCGCTGATCACCCAGCCGGGCTTTTCCACCGCCAGCACGGTGACCCAGCTGGCCGGCCGCGGCGTCGGCATGGACGTGGTCGCCAACGAGATCAAGCAGCTCGGCGGTTCGCTGTCGATCGAATCCGAGGCCGGCAAGGGCAGCGTGTTCGTGCTGCGCCTGCCGTTCACGCTCGCGGTGACGCAGGCCATCCTGGTGCGCATCGGCGAGGCGACGTTCGCCATTCCGATGACCTCGGTGCAGGGCGTGGCGCGCGTCAGCCCGGACGATCTTGCCGTGCGCCTGGCCGACGACGAGCCGACCTTCCAGTACGGCAACGAGGAATACGGCATCCATGATCTGGCCGAACTGCTTGGCCTGCCGCCCGGCTTGCCGGCCGAAGGCGAACAGCAGCCGCTGCTGCTGACCCGCGCCGGCGATCTGCGCGCCGCCATCCGCATCGACGCGGTGCTCGGTTCGCGCGAAATCGTGGTCAAGTCGGTCGGTCCGCAGATCAGCTCGGTGCCCGGTCTGCTCGGCGCCACCATCATGGGCGACGGCTCGGTGCTGATCATTCTCGATCTGGCGCCGCTGGTTCGTCACGGCATCACGCGTCGCCAGCATCGCATCGCCGACGGTCTCAGCGCCGTGCAGGCGCCGTTGATCGAAGAGGTGCGGGTGCGGCCGCTGGTCATGGTGGTCGATGATTCGATCACCATGCGCAAAGTTACCGGCCGCGTGCTCGAGCGTCATGAGTACGACGTCAGCACGGCGAAGGACGGTATCGACGCGATCGAGAAACTGCACGAGCGCGTGCCGGACCTGATGCTGCTCGATATCGAAATGCCGCGGATGGACGGCTATGAGCTGGCCACGCACATGAAGGCGGACCCGCGGCTGCGCAACGTGCCGATCATCATGATCACCTCGCGCAGCGGCGACAAACACCGCCAGCGCGCCTTCGATATCGGCGTCGATCGCTATCTTGGCAAGCCCTATCAGGAGGCGGAGCTGCTGGTGCAGATCAGCGAGGTGCTTGAGCAGCGAGTCGGAGCCGAATCATGAGTCAGGCCGCACCGGCGGTTGCCCTGTTGTTTGATGACGTCGAGCTGGGTGGACATCTGCGCGATGCGCTGAGCGCGCACGGCGCGCGCATCGTGCACGAGGGCGACATGTCCAGCCTTTCGCGCGATTTGCTGAAGCAGGTCGGCGCCCAGGTGCTGGTCGTCAACCTCGATGATTCCGCGGATGATGCGCTGGATCGCCTGTACGAAGTCATCGATGGCGACCAGCCGCGGGTGGTGTTCAACGATGCCCAGGCGAGCCGCGCGCTGACCGGCTGGGACCGCGCCCGCTGGGCGCGCCACCTCGCCGTGAAAGTGCTGGAGATGGGCGATCTCGATCCGCCGCGTCCCGAGCATGCTCCTGGCGTGGAAGTGGTCAACAGCGACGTGCTGGAGGCGGCTATCGCGCGGGAGGCTGCGGCGGATTTTGCCGCCGTATCGACGCACGAATCTCAAGCCGAGCGCGCGGAACCGATCGACACGCCGGTTGAAGAAAGCGATCGTTCGGCGCTGACTCCGGCGGAATCATCGTTCGACTCCGAAAAACCCGCGCCGACCGAATTTCAGGAGCCGCAGGTGCTGGCGGCGAGCGATCCGTCGGAAGATCTGGCCGCCGAGCTGGAAGCCCTGCTGGCATCGGGCGAATTGCCGGAAGAGGAAGAGGAGCCTACCGGCTCCGGATTGCGCTTCACCGGCGACGAGGAATTGCCGCCGCTGCACGATGGCCATTTCGGTCCGCCCAATGATGCGGCTACCGATGCCGATACGCACGCTCCATCGCAACACGCTCACGCGGCGGGCGCAGCCGAAAAAGACGCTGGCACGGTCAGCGTAACGCCGCCGGTATTCCAGCTCGACCATCTGGAGCTGGCGCCGCTGACGGATACCACCGTTGCGTCCATTTCCGCCGTGGCCGCGCAGCAGATTCCGGTCGACGCGCTGGCGGCGCAGGCGCGCGCGCCGGACGGCTGGTCGCTGCTTGACGATGAAGACGAGCCTGTGTCGTCGGCTGAAAAAGTGGAAGCGGCCGATTTCGGCATTCACAAGCTCAGCGCGGCCGATTTTCTCGCGCCCGACGCCGAGCAGGCCGATGCGGACGACGAGGCGGTGATGAGCCTTGAGCTGCTTTCGATGGAAGAGGCGGTTGCGCCGACGGCTTTTGAAGATGCCGAGGATTTCCGCGCCAATAGCCTGAGCCAGATCGTGCTGCTCGGTGCGGCGGCTGGCAGCACTGACTCGGTCTGCAGCTTTCTGTCGGCGCTGCCCGCAAACAGCCGGCTGGCCTTCGTGCTTACCCAGCATCTGGGCGCGACGCCGGTCGATACCCTGGTAGATGCACTGACCCAGCACTCGGCGCTGCCGGTGCGCGCTGCGGTCCACGGCAGCCGCGCCCGCGTGGGCGAAGTCATCGTCGTGCCCGCGGGGCAGCAGCTCATCCTGATTCGCGATGGCAGCGTGGAGCTGATGCCCAGCAGCGCCAGCGCATCGCAAGCGCCCTCGATCGACGCCAGTTTCAGCATGGCCGCCAATGTCTTCGGTCGTGACGCGCTTGCCATCGTGTTCGCCGGGCGCGGCACCGATGCCGTGGCCGGCGCGCAGGCGGTGCATGACCGCGGCGGCAAGGTCTGGGTGGAGTCCTCGGCCAACGAACATTCCGCCGACATGGCCAGCGGCATAGCCGCTGAACGGTTGGTCAGTTTTTCCGGTACGCCCCACGAGCTGGCGGCGCATCTGATCGAGGTGTTTCCATGAGTGATGAACAGCCGCTGCCGCGTGAAATTCGCTGCGTTCTGGTGCCGGTAAGCAACCTGCGTTTGTTGCTGCCCAACGCCACCGTCGCCGAAGTCATCACTTACAGCAAGCCCGAGCCCGTTGCTCACGCGCCCGAGTGGTTGCTGGGCCGTATCGCCTGGCGCGGCTGGCGGGTGCCGCTGGTTTCGTTTGCGCAGCTTTCGCGCAGTGATGCGGGCGACAGTGAGGCCAGCGTCCGCGTGGCGGTGCTCAAGGCGCTCGGAGGCAACACCAAGCTGCCGTTTATCGCCATATTGACGCAAGGCTTTCCACGCCTCACCACATTGAACGCCGAGCTGATCATTCCGACGCATGACGGCAGTGCGCTGCCGCCAGGCGTGCGTGCGCAGGTGCTGGTGCGCGATGACGTGGCGATGATTCCGGACCTGGAGTGGATCGAGGCCGAGCTTCTGGGGCTGCTCGATGATGCCGATCTGACCGAGACGCCGGTGCCGCACGACGCCACCGAGTGGTCCGGCACGGGCGGCTGAGCCCGGGCTACGTAAGCCGGGTTTATCTTGCCGCTGGCGCCGCCGATCAGCCGTCGCCGTGGATGGCCTGCAGCGCGGCTAGCGCGGCCAGGCCTGCCGTTTCAGTG
>CBAAAD010000011.1:0-4054 GCA_964658785.1 uncultured Methylobacterium sp. | reverse complement strand
GTCGCCGTGGATGGCCTGCAGCGCGGCTAGCGCGGCCAGGCCTGCCGTTTCAGTGCGAAGAATCCGCGGGCCGAGCTGCAGAGCTGCAAAGTCGGCGGCGTTCAGTGCCTTGATGTCGCGTTCGCCCAGTCCGCCCTCCGGCCCCACCACCAGCAGCCCGCCGGCACCGCTAAAGCGCAGCTCGCGCGCCGATCGTGTTGCCTCGGGAAGCAGGGCGAGGCGCAGGGCACCGTCCTCGACGAGTCCATCCAGCCATGTCGAGAGCGGTAGCGCCGCCGTGATCTGCGGCAGTTCAGCACGCCCGCTTTGCTCGCAGGCGCTGGCTGCCACGGCGCGCCAGTGCACCAGGCGCTTTTCGGAACGCTGCGCATCCAGCTTCACTTCGGAGCGCTCGGTCAGCAGCGGCACGATGCGCGCCACGCCCAGTTCGGTCGCCTTCTGCACGATGAGATCCATCTTGTCACCGCGCGCCACGCCCTGCGCCAGCGTCAGCCGCAGCGGAGACTCGTTCGAGAGCATGCGCCTCTCATCGATCCGCACGGTCACTTCGCGCTTGCCGACAGCCAGAATCGTCGCGGCGTAATCGCAGCCATCGCCGTTGAAAAGTGTCAGCAGGTCCCCGGCAACCAGTCGCAGTACCCGCCCGGCGTGCTCGCTGGCCTGCGCAGGTAGCGGCAGTTCGGCGCCCACCACCAGTGGTTGATCGATCAGCGATGGATCGATATGCAGTCGGATGGTTCGCATCGAGCGTTCGCGCGGTAAAACGGCAGCATAGCCGAGGCAGGGCGCGCTGCCGAACGCCCGACCAAAACTGAATGTCAGCGAGCTGAGCAGGCCGGTTTCGTTGCCACCGGCTCGCGACCGGCGCAGCATGGGGTTTCGTATCCCATGACAGCGATCGAGGGTCTAACCATGTTCCGTTCAACGGTTTTTGGGTCAAGGGTTGCAGCAACAGGAATTTCGAAGGCAGCCTCATCGAAGCGCGTGTTGCTGGCGCTTGCGCTGTGGTCGGGCGTGTTGATGGGTTCGGCGGCCGCTGCGCAGAGTTCTTCTCCGCCGCCTTCGGCCGCGAGCCCGACGGATCAGGCTGCCCCAGCGGCAAAGAGCGCCGCTGCCGATCATCGCCTGATCAAGCCCGGCGACCGCACCTGTCTGCGCAGCACGGGCAGCCTGATTCCGCCGAAGCAAGGCGATTGCTTACCCGTGGCGGGGCGCAGCTACAGCCACGACGAGCTGCGCAACACCGGCGCGATCGACAATGCGCATGCGCTGCAGATGCTCGATCCCAGTATCAGCCTCGGGCACTGAGCTTTAGCTGGCGACGGCAACCTCGATGCCCGCGATCGCCGCATCGACCAGCTGATCGATGTCCGACTCATTGACCACATACGGCGGCATGAAATACACCACGTTGCCCAGCGGCCTCAGCACGACGCCGCGTTTGAGTCCGTCCATGTACACGCGCATGCCGCGCCGGTCTTCGGCCGCAAACGGCCGGCGGCTGGGCTTGTCGGCTACCAGCTCGACGGCCGCGATCATGCCGGTCTGGCGCACGTCGCCCACGTTCGGATGATCGCGCAGCGGCGCCAGCCGCCTGGCCAGGTGTGCGGAGAGCTGGCGATTGCGTTCCAGCACCGGCTCGTCGCGGAATATCGCCAGCGTTTCCAGCGCCACGCGGCAGGCCAGCGGATTGCCGGTATAGCTGTGCGAATGCAGGAACGCCTTGCCCGCGTTGTACTCGGCGTAGAACGCCTGATAGATCGCATCGGTGGTGAGCACCGCCGATAGCGGCAGGAATCCCGCCGTCAGTCCTTTCGACAGGCACATGAAATCGGGGGACGTCGCCGCCTGCTCGCAGGCGAACAGCGTGCCGGTGCGGCCGAAGCCGACCGCGATTTCATCGGCGATGAAATGCACCGCAAACTCGTCGCACAACGCACGCAGGCCGCTGAGATAGCTGGGGTGATACATGCGCATGCCGCCGGCACACTGCACGAGCGGTTCGACGATCACGGCGCAGGTTTCATGCGCGTGGCGTTCCAGCAGGGCGCGCAGTTCCAGCAATCGGCGCGCGGCGATCTGCTCGGGACTCTCGCCTGGCTCGCCCTCGTACGTATCGGGCGACGGCGCAAGAAACGGCGTCAGCAGCAGCGGCGCATAGGTCTTGCGGTACAGCGCCACATCGCTCACGGACAGCGCGCCCAGCGTTTCGCCGTGATAGCTGCCGGTCAGCGCAATGAAACGGGTCTTTTCGCCGTGGCCCTGATTGAGCCAGTAGTGAAAGCTCATCTTCAGCGCGACCTCGATCGCCGCCGAACCGTTGTCGGCCAGGAATACGCGATCGAGCCCGGGCGGCGTGATGCGCACCAGCTCTTCGGCCAGCGCAATGGCCGGCTCGTGCGTGAAGCCGGCGAAGATCACGTGCTCCAGCGTGCGCGCCTGATCGGACAGCGCCGCCGCGATGCGCGGATTGGCGTGCCCGAACAGGTTGGTCCACCACGAGCTGATGCCGTCGAGGTAGCGCTTGCCGTCGGCATCGATCAGCCAGGCGCCGTCGCCGCGTACAATCGGCACCATCGGCACGCCGGCGATGTCGTGATCGTGCATCTGCGTGCAGGGATGCCACAGGTGTTTGAGGTCGCGCGCGGCGAGCGCGGCATTGCTGCTTGTCGAGTCAGTCATCCGGCTATGATCGACGCTGCGCGCGGGACGCTCAAGTCCGGCAGTAAATACGGTCGGGTGAACCACGTTGAGAATTGGCGGTTGAAGACGCTGCACAAATGCCTGGTCGCCCTGGGCCTGCTGGTGCTGATCGCACTGGTGCTGGTGTGGTTTTTGCCCGCCAGCCTGGCGATGCTGTGGATCGCGCCGCAGCTGCACGGCGTGCGCCTGCAGCAGGTTGGTGGGCTGCTGTGGGACGGTCATGCCGATCAGGTCACGACCAGCGACGGGCAGGTTCTGGGCAGGCTGAGCTGGCAGCTGTCGCGCTCGGCGCTGCTGGGAAAAGCCCAGCTGCAGCTCGATCTCACCGGCCCACAGCTGGATTTTTCCGGAGCCATGCGCAAACTGCCGCAGGGCCAGGTGGAGTGGCGCGACGTGCACGCTCGCCTGGATCTGTCGCTGCTCGATACCTATGCGGCCAAGCTGCCGCAGGGCCAAAAACCGGGCGGTGAACTGCAGCTCAGCGTCGAGCACGCGCTGCTGCAGGCAAGCTGGCCGCTGGAGCTGCAGGCGGACACGCAGTGGACCAACGCATCCATCAAGACGCGCGGGAGCGAGATTGCCCTTGGCGCATTGCAGATGCAGGCGCAGGCGCAGAACGGCGTCATCTCGGCGCAGCTGCATGACGATGGCCATGGCCCGCTGCAGGCCGACGGCCAGCTTCAGCTGAGCCCGCTGGGCTGGCGACTGGACGCGACCCTGCTGCCTCAGCAGACTGATGCGGCGCTGCGCCACTGGCTGGCCCAGTTCGGCCAGCCGGACGGCAGCGGCGCGCTGCATATTCAACGAAGCGGCGGCATGGCCATGGGTCTGCCCGCACCGACATCCGACGGGACACCCCACTGATCATGCCATCCGATATCGCAACCAGGGCCATGACGGCCGCGCGTGAAGCGGCCGAAGCGGCCGCGGAAATCATCCGGCATTACTGGCACCGCGGCGTCGAGATCGAGATCAAGTCCGACGCCACGCCGGTAACCATTGCCGATCGCGAAGCCGAGCAGGCCATCCGGAAAATTCTGCAGGCCGCGTTGCCGGAGGCGGCGATTTACGGCGAGGAGTTCGGCCTGGAAGGCCAGCGCGGCGGCCTGCTGTGGCTGGTCGATCCGCTCGATGGCACCAAGAGCTTCGTGCGCCGCACGCCGTTCTTTTCGACCCAGATCGCGCTGATGGACGGCGACGAGCTGGTGCTGGGCGTTTCCAGCGCGCCGATTTATGGCGAAACCATGTGGGCCAGCCGGGGTGAGGGCGCGTGGCTCGACGGTGAGCGCGTCAGCGTGGCCAACACCAGCGCGATCAGTCAGGCGTCGATCTCCACCGGCAACGTGAAGAC
>CBAAAD010000010.1:7853-18581 GCA_964658785.1 uncultured Methylobacterium sp. | reverse complement strand
AGCGGCGCATGGCGGAAGTGCTCGTCCATCGCGTGGAAGCCGGCCAGCATTTCGCGGAAATGATCCGGACCAATGGCGATCATGGTCGACAGGCCGATCGCCGAATCCATCGAGTAGCGCCCGCCGACCCAGTCCCAGAAGCCGAACATGTTGGCGGTGTCGATACCGAACTTGGTCACTTCTTCGGCGTTGGTCGACACGGCGACGAAATGCTTGGCGACCGCCTTGCCCTCGTCATCGCCGCTCACGCCCAGCGCCTTCAGCGCCCAGGCGCGCGCGGCGTGGGCGTTGGTCAGCGTTTCCAGCGTGGTGAAGGTTTTCGAGCAGACGATGAACAGCGTTTCGGCGGCGTCCAGATCCCGCGTGGCTTCGGCGAAATCGGTGCCGTCGACGTTGGAGACGAAGCGGAAGCCGATGTCGCGCTGGCTATAGTCGCGCAGCGCTTCATAAGCCATCACGGGTCCGAGATCCGAGCCGCCAATGCCGATGCTGATGACGTTGCGAATGCGCTTGCCGCTATGGCCCAGCCACGCACCGCTGCGCACCTTTTCGGCGAAGGCGGTCATGCGATCGAGCACCGCGTGCACCTCGGGTACGACGTCCTTGCCGTCGACCAGAATCTTTTCGCCGGCCGGCGCGCGCAGCGCCACGTGCTCGACCGCGCGCTTTTCGGTGATGTTGATCTTGTCGCCGCGAAACATCGCCTCGATGCGCTGCGGCAGATCACAGGCTTGCGCCAGTTCGTGCAGCAGGCGCAGCGTGTCGACGTTGACGCGCTGCTTGGAGTAGTCGAGGTACAGGCCAACCGCTTCGGCGGTCAGCGTGGTGCCGCGTTCGGCGTCGGCGGCGAACATGTCGCGCAGGTGCTGCTGGCCGATCTGCGCAAAGTGCTTTTGCAGCGCCTGCCACTGCGGCCGGGAAACTAAGGGAGAGCTCATTTCTGGGTCGATCCTTTCGAGTCGTCCTCGAGCTTGCCGGTCTTCTCGACGATGCGCTTGAGCAGCTCGTCCCACGATTTGACGAACGAGGCCGCGCCTTCGGTCTGCAGCTGGGCGGCCAGCGCGTTGATGTCGACGCCGGCTTTGGTGATCTTCGCCAGCATCTCTTCCGCTTCTTTGCCGTCGGTCGGCATCACGCCGTGCAGCTGGCCGTGTTCGGCAAACGCTAGCAGGGTTTTTTCCGGCATCGTGTCGATGGTGTCGGGTGCGGCCAGCGCGCTGACGTAAAGCGTGTCGGAGGCGGCCGGATCCTTGGTGCCGGTGCTGGCCAGCAGCAGTCGCTGCGGCTTGGCGCCGGCGGAAGCGAGCTTCTTCCAGCGCGGCGATTCCAGCAGCTCGCGGTAGGCGCAGTAGGTCTGCTGGCACACGGCGATTCCGAGCTTGTTGTGCAGCTCCTCGGGCAGCTGCTTGTTGCTGGCGACATCCCATCGGCTGACGAACACCGACGCCACCGAACAGACGTCCAGATGCTGGCCGGCCTCATGGCGACGCTCAAGACCGCGCATGTACGCCTCGGCCGAGGCTAGATAGTGCTCCCGCGAAAACAGCAGGGTCACATTGATAGGAATGCCCAGAAAAATCGCTTCCTCGATCGCCGGGATGCCTTCGGGCGTGCCGGGAATCTTTACGAACAGGTTTTCGCGCTGCGCCTGCGAGTGGATTTCCTTGGCCGCCGCGATGGTGCCTTCGGTATCGGCGGACAGCAGCGGCGAGACTTCCATCGACACCCAGCCGTCCACCTTGTGGGTCGACTTGAAGATCGGCGCGAACAGGTCGGCGGCGCGGCGCAGATCTTCCAGCGCCAGCTCGTTGAACAGCTTTTCGCCGGACAGGCCGGCCTTGGCCTTTTCGCGGATGCCCGCATCGTAGGCGCCGCCGCCGCCGATGGCCGCGTCGAAGATGCTGGGGTTGGAGGTGAGGCCGGTGACCGAGTCCTCGGCGATATAGCGCGCCAGCGTGCCGTCGTCGAGCAGGGTACGGGTGATGTTGTCGAGCCAGAGGCTCTGGCCGAGATCATGCAGTTGCTGGGTCGCTTTCATGGTGGCTCCTGACTACGTATTGGAAGATGGAAGTGTTGCGTATCTGTCGTGTTTTTGAAGATGGGGACGAAATAAGCGGACGCTAGTGACTAATGCACGGCGCCGTGACGCGCGGATGACGTAAGCAGCAGGTCGTCCAGTGCGACGCCGAGCAGGTCGCCGATGCGGTCGATCTTGATATCGGGCGTGTTGCGCAGCTCGGGCGTGGCGTTGGCCGCGTACTGGCCCTGGCGCACGAACACGGTGGTCAGCCGATCGCCGAGCTCTTTTTTCATATCGGCGAGGATGTCCGGCTTGTCGTCGATCATCACGTAATGCCGGGCCGGATAGCGCTGCTGCATCAGATCCAGCTCGTGCTGCTTGTGCTCGTAGATCAGCACATTGCCGTCGAAGGCGTCGAACACGCCGGTGTGGGCAACCTTGCGCGGCTGAAAGACCATGTCGCCGTCGGAGAGCGCCGAGGCGGGGGCCAGTTTGCGCAAGTGCGCCACGACGTCGAGCGCATGCGGATAGAGCAGATCGGCGAACGGAAAGTCGAGCAGGAACGTCGACATCTGCAGCAGCGCCGGATCGTTCTGCAGCCCGACACGGAACTCCTGCATGGTGCCGAGGTAATCCGATATGCCGGTCTGCGCCCAGCGCTGCTTGTGCAGCGACCAGTAGCGCTCGCGTTCGGCCACGTTGAACGATGCTTCCAGATGAGCAGACAGCTCGACCGCAAAACGGTCGTTGTCGAACAGGGTGTTATCCACATCGACGAGGATAAACACCTCCGCCGGCGCGCCGCAGCGGGCAACCGCACTCAGCATGGAAACGATTCCTCGGGTGTCGGATCGTGCCAGCCTTCTTCGCCTTCGAATATCTTCGCCGCTTCGGTCGGACCCCAGCTGCCGGGCCTGTATAGAACCACCGGCTTCTCGTGCTTCAGCACCTGGTCGACGACGGCCCATGCTGCTTCCACGCTCTCATCGCTGGTGAACTGCGAGTTGTCGCCGCGCATGGCATCGCCGAGCAGGCGCTCGTACGGCAACTTTTCGGGTTGCGGGTGATGCCGCGCCACCAGCTCGACCGGCTCGCCGCGCATTTTTTCGCCGGGTTTCTTGACCCGTGCGCCCTCGGCAATGATCACCTCGGGGTTGAAGCGGAAGCGGAAATAATTGGAGTCTTTCTGACCGATGTCGTCGAACAGCGACAGCGGCGGCGTCTTCATGTCGACGATCACCTCGGTCGCGGTGATCGGCAGGTTCTTGCCGGCGCGGATGTAGAACGGCACGCCGTTCCAGCGCCAGTTGTCGATATGCAGGCGCAGTGCCACGAAGGTTTCCACATTCGAGTCGGGCTTAACGCCCTCGACGTCGCGATAGCCCTTGTACTGGCCGCGTACCACGTCTTTCGGATCGACCGGTTTCATCGCGCGGAAGATGCGCAGCTTTTCAGCGCGCAGCGAGTCGGCGTCGCTGCCGACCGGCGCGTCCATCGCCAGCATGGCGATCACCTGCAGCAGATGGTTCTGCACCACGTCGCGGATCGCGCCGATGTCGTCGTAGAACGCGCCGCGGCCCTGCACGCCGAAATCCTCGGCCATGGTGATCTGCACGCTTTGAACGTAGTTGCGGTTCCACACCGGCTCGAACAGCGTGTTGGCGAAGCGGAAATACAGCAGGTTCTGCACCGGCTCCTTGCCCAGATAATGGTCGATGCGGAAGATCGACTGCTCGGGAAACACCTCGTGCAGCGTCGCGTTGAGCGCCTTGGCCGAGGCCAGGTCGCGGCCGAACGGCTTCTCCACCACGACCCGGGCGTTTTCGGCGCAGCCGACTTTTTGCAGGCCCTGCGCCACCACGGCAAACAGGCTCGGAGGAATGGCCAGGTAGTGCAGCGGCCGCTTGGCCTTGCCGAGCGCCTTCTTGATCGCGTCGAAAGTGGCCGGATCGTTGTAGTCGCCGTCGACGTAGTGCAGCAGCGCCGAGAGTTTGTCGAAACCCTCCTTGTCGAACTTCACGCCCTTGTCCTTGGCCGCCTTGGTCAGGCTGTCGCGAGCGCGGGCGCGCAGGTCCTTGATGGTCCAGTCGGAGTGGGCGACGCCAATGATCGGCAGGTCCAGCCCATCGCTCAATACCATTGCCTGCAGCGCAGGGAAGATTTTCTTGTAAGCCAGGTCGCCAGTGGCGCCGAAAAAGACCAGTGCATCCGAACGAGGTGTCGGCATAGCGGTAACTCTCTCCATGTGGCTTCAATTGTACGGCTGCCGTCACGGCAACACCGGCGGAAACATTCTGCCGCGTCGGCGATGGTCGTGCCGCAGACGGGTTGAATTCACAGCGTAGCTTGCGCGCTGGCGAGTGAAGTCTTCGCTAAGGTCGCCTGCACGGCGATGACGACAGGGCTCTTTCCAGGCCCTCAGTCGTCACCGCCGCAACGGTCTAGGGCGTTTCACATCGAGCGCGGATGCTGCAGGCGTACGTGGTGCTCCTGGCCGTCGTTGGTCAGCAGCACGCGGCCGTCGGTCATGACGTCGCCGTCCAGCCGCAGCGTGCGCGGTGCATCCGCAGCAACTTGCGTTACCTCGATTTGATACCAGGTCTGGCGATAGCGGTAGCGCATCGAAAAACCTTCCCAGTCGGCAGGCAGCACCGGCGCGAATCTGAGATGGCCGGCGTCCATGCTCAGGCCCAGCAGTGATTCAACCATCAGCCGGTACATCCAGCCTGCCGAGCCGGTGTACCAGCTCCAGCCACCGCGACCCACGTGTGGCTCGACCGCATATACGTCGGCGCTGACCACATAGGGTTCAACCTTGTAGACGTCTATTTCGGCCGCGTCGCGGGTATGGCTGAGCGGATTGATCATCCGCAGCAGTTCCCACGCGCGGGCGCTGTCGCCCAGCTCGGCGAAGGCCATGGTCGCCCAGATCGCCGCGTGCGTGTACTGGCCGCCGTTCTCGCGCACGCCCGGCACGTAGCCCTTGATGTAACCCGGGTCGAGCGGCGATTTGTCGAACGGCGGATCGAGCAGCTGCACCAGCCGGGCTTCGCGCTTGACCAGATGCTGATCGAGCGAATTCATCGCCTGCTGCTGGCGCGCCGGGTCGGCGACGCCGGAGATCACCGACCAGCTCTGCGCGATCGAGTCGATGCGGCACTCGTCGTTGGGCGCCGAGCCCAGCGGGGTGCCGTCGTCGTAGTAGGCGCGGCGATACCACTGCCCGTCCCAGCCGTTCTGCTCCAGCGCGATTTTCAGCTTGGCCACTTCGCTTTTGCAGCGCAGCGCAAACGCCTCGTCGCCCTGCAGGCGCGCCACCTCGGCGAAGCGGTTCATCACCTCGCACGAGAACCAGCCCAGCCAGATGCTTTCGCCGCGGCCGGCTTCGCCGACCCGGTTCATGCCGTCGTTCCAGTCGCCGCAGCCGATCAGCGGCAGGCCGTGCACGCCGCGCACCAGGCTGTGTTCGATCGCCCGCACGCAGTGGCGGTAGAGCGTTTCGCGCAGGCTCGAGTGCTGCGGCAGGTCGTAGTACGACTCCTCGCCCGGGTGCAGCGGCCGGCCCTCGATGTAGCCGATGGTTTCGTCCAGCACCTGCCGATCGTCGGTGGCCAGCACATAGCGTGCGGTGGCCAGCGGCAGCCACAGATAATCGTCGGAGCAGGCCGTGCGCACGCCGCGATCCAGCGGCGGATGCCACCAGTGCTGCACGTCGCCGTCGGGGAACTGGTGCGCGGCGCACAGCAGGATCTGCCGCCGCGCGCTGTCCGGTGCGGCATGGATCATTGCCATCGAATCCTGCAGCTGATCGCGGAAGCCAAAGGCGCCGCCGGACTGGTAGTAGCCGCTGCGCGCCCAGAACCGGCAGGCAATGGTCTGGTACAGCAGCCAGCCGTTGGCGAGCACGTCGATCGCCGGATCGGGCGTCTTCACCTGCACCGTGCCCAGCGTGCGCTGCCAGTGACTGCGCACCTTGTTCAGCGCATCGACCGCGGCGCCGACGCCGCGGAAGCGCTGCACCAGTGAACTGGCGTCGGCGGTATCGCGGCCGAGCCCGAGGCGGAACACCACGTCACGCGGCTCGTTTTCGGCCAGTTCGATCGTCATCTGCAGCGCGCCGCAGGGGTCCATGCCGGCGCCCAGGCGACCGGAGAGATGCGTGCGGCCGAGCGCGGCCGGCGAGCGCGTGCTGCCGTTGCGGCCGAGAAATTCCGCGCGGTCACCGCCGATCGAGCGGCTCGGATCGTCCACGTCGAAGAACGCCACGCGGCCGGGGAACTCGGTGTTGTAGGCGTTGCGGGCAAACAGCGCGCCGCTGGCGGCGTCCGATTCGGTGACCACGTGCATGACGGTCTTTTCGCGCAGGTCGCCCAGCGTCCACTCGACGTAGCCGGTGGCGCTGATCCGGCGCGGCCGGCCGGAGTCGTTGCGCAGCTTGAGCAGCGAGAATTTCACCGACGCGTCCAGCGCCACGTACACCCACAGCTCGGAGTAAATGCCGTCCTCGATGTGTTCGAACACGCTGTAGCCGAAACCGTGGCGCGTCACGTATTCACCGGTGCCGCGGGCCGGCAGTGGGGTGGGCGACCACACCTGGCCGGTTTCCTCGTCGCGCAGATAGATCGCTTCGCCGCTGGCGTCACCGACCGGGTCGTTATGCCAGGGCGAGAGACGGAACTCGTGCGCGTTTTCGGCCCAGGTGTAGGCACCGCCGCTCTCGGAAATGACCGTGCCGAAATGCGGGTTGGCCAGCACGTTGGCCCACGGTGCGGGCGTGGCATCGTTCGGACCCAGCACAATCACGTACTCACGCCCGTCGCCGCTGAAGCCACCGTACGGATTGGCTAGCTGCAGCCCGCGCGGGTTTTCCACCGGCGGTGCCAGCAGCGCGGGAACGAGGGCCGGCGCGGCGCGGCGCGGCTTGCTTGGTTCGAACCGCGGCATGTGCGTTTCCACCCAGCGCCGGCTGACCTGCTCGGCCAGCGTACCGCGCGTGTCGGCCAGGATGATGCGTGCGCTGGCCTGGACCAGGATGCGGTCCTCGCTGGACAGCTGCTGCGCCGGCCGCACGAAGATGCCGCCGGGACGATCGAGCAGGCTCGCTTCGCTGCCCGAGGCGATCAGGCCCATGATCTGGTCCTGCAGCTCCTGCCGGTAGCCGGCGCGATCCTCGTTCCAGATCACCAGATCCACCGCCAGGCCCTTCAGGCGCCAATACGCGTGCGCCTGCACCAGCTGACGGACCAGCTCGATCCGCGCCGGGTCGGCGATCTGCAGCAGCACAATGGGTAGATCGCCGGAAATCGACTGCCCCCACAGGCCCGACTGGCCGCGCCGGTTGGCCGCGATCATGCTTGGTTCGGCGCGCATATTGGAGCTGGGGTAGATGATCGAGGTGGCCATGTGCTCGTACAGCTGCGCATCGGCCAGCGAGGCGTTGAGCTGGCGCAGCAGCACCTGACTGTGCGTCCAGGCCAGGTCGAACACGCGATCGGCCAGATGGCGGTCGCGGTATTTGCCGATCAGCTGGACGCAACTGTCGCGGGTATCGGCCATGCCGGTGACGAAGTCCACCGTCACCGACTGCTCCGGCTCCAGCGTGATGCGGCAGCGGATCGACACGATCGGATCGAGCACCGAGCCCTCGCTGTTGGAAAGCTTCGGATTCGGGTCGGCCAGCGTACCCATCGCCAGCGGCGCCGCGGCGCTGCGGCCGCGGCCGATGAATTTCGCGCGGTCGGTTTCGTAGGAGATCTCGTCGATGTGCCCGTTATGCACGGCCAGCAGGTGGCACATCCACGGCACGGCTTCGTCGTGCGCGCGGGGGCGGCGGGTGCAGACAATCGCCTGCAGCTCGGGCATCAGCTCGGTCTGCACGAACAGCTTGCTGAAGGCCGGGTGCATCGCATCGGCGATCGGCGGCGCCAGCACCACTTCGGCGAAGCTGGTCAGCTCGATCGTGCGGCGCGTGCGGCTGCGGTTGGTGATGCGCGTGCGGCGCAGTTCGATGTCGTCTTCGGGCGACACCACGATTTCGGTGTGCGCGTCGAACTCGCGTTCGCGCACGCGGAACTCGGCGCGGGCATCGGAGAAAATCGCCTCGAACAGCTCGGTTTTCTTCAGCGTCGGCTGATGCGCGGTCGACCAGTACGCGCCGCTGGCCACATCGCGCAGGTAGCAGAACATGCCCCAGTTGTCGCTGGTGATGTCCTCGCGCCAGCGCGTCAGCGCCATGTCGCGGCAGCGGCTGTAGCCGCCGCCGGCGCTGCTGACCATCACGTGATAGCGGCCGTTGGACAGCAGCTGCACGGCCGGGCGCGCCCGATCGGGGTCGGTGAACACGCGCAGGCGCGCCTCGGCGGCGCGCGACTGGCCGTCCATTTCCGGGAAGCCGGACGCGTGCAGATATTCCGCGGCGGTCTTCGGCACGCGCTCCTGCAGCAGCAGGCTGGTGGCCTGGAACTGCGGGTCGGATTCGAAGCGCCGCTGCATCGGCTTGTCCAGCAGCGCATAGTCCAGCGCCAGCAGGCTCATGCCCTGGTGGTGCACCATGAACGACTGCACCAGCGCGGACGACTGGCCCAGCGGCAAACGGGCCGGGGTGTAATCGATCGCCTCGTAGAAACCCAGTCGACCCTCCGCACCGGCCTCCACCAGTTTCTGCATGTTGCGCGTGGCTGCGGTGGGCGCGACCATCATCGCCATCACCGTGGCGTAGGGCGCGATCACCACGTCGTCGCCGAGGCCGCGCTTCAGGCCCAGGCCGGGCACGCCGAACGCGCGGTATTGATAGGTGAAATGCGCATCGAGCGTGTTGTACCCCGATTCGGAAACGCCCCACGGAATATTGAGCTGGGTGCCGTATTCGATCTGCCGTGCAACGGCGGCGCGGCAGGTTTGATCCAGCAGGGTGCCTTCGTAGCTGGGCATCACCAGCATCGGCATCAGGTATTCGAACATCGAGCCGGTCCACGACAGCAGCACCGGCTGGCCGCCGCTGGTGGTGAGCAATCGACCGAGCGAGAACCAGTTGTCCTGCGGCAGCTGGCCCTGCGCGATGGCGACGAAGCTGGCCAGTCGCGCTTCGGAGGCCAGCAGATCGTAGAAGCCCGCGTCGAGACGGCGCTCGTCGACGTTGTAGCCGATCGCCAGCAGGTCGCGCGCGCGGTCGTACAGAAAGCGGTAGTCCATCAGGGCCAGTTCGCCGGTTTCCAGCGCCACCTGTTCCAGCACGGCGATGCGTTCGCGCGCGCGTTCGCGCAGTGTTTCCGCGTCGGCCTCGTCGGGCCAGACCAGCGGTTCGATGCGCGAAAGCTGCCGCAGGGTGGGAATACCCTTGAAGCCGGCGTCGTCGTCGGCCGGCGGATCGAGATGGAAGTGGCGCGTCTCGTTGAGCAGGTCGCCGCACTGCTGCACCAGCGAATCCCGCCAGAATGCGGCATCACTGTCGGCGTCGACGACCAGCGTTCGCGCCAGTTCGTTGGCCTGATCCAGCGCAGCCTGCAGCAGCACAACGGCGGCACCGGTCGTGGCGGGGGGCGAGGCGAGCGCGGCTTCCAGCGGCCGCTGCATCGGGCTCAGTGAAGTGGCAGCGCTGGACTCCAGCGACGCCTGCAGCACGGCCAGCGTATCGAGCAGGCCCTGCAGCACACGCGGCTGAAATACCGGCTCGTCGGCCATGGCGAGCAGGCCGGGGCGCAGCGTCAGCAGGTGGCCGGCGAGGTTGCCGCTGTCCACCGCCGAGATATACAGCGGCGCCAGCGGCTGCAGGGTCAGCGTGTCGTACCAGTTGTAGAAGTGCCCGCGATGGCGCGGCAGCAGGCGCATCGTGGTGAGCGTCTGCACGGTGCGATCGAGCAGACGCCCGGCGCTGAGAAAGCCGAAATCGTAGGCGGCCAGATTGGCCAGCAGGGCCAGTCCGATATTCGTCGGCGACGTGCGGTGCGCGATGGCCGGTGCGGGCTGGATCTGCACGTTGTCCGGCGGCAGCCAGTGATCGGCCGGGCCCACGTGGGCATCGAAAAATGCCCAGGTCTTGCGCGCCAGCGAGCGCAGAAACTGCATCTGCGCGGCCGTCGGTGCGAACTCGGCCGGCTTGTTCGGCTTGCTGATCCACCAGGCGATCGACGGCGAGAGCAGCCACAGGAGCAGCAACGGCGCAGCCACGATCAGCGCCATCGGCCGATGCCATGCCAGCAGTACCGCCAGGACCACGGCCAGCACGGGGCCAATCCACATCAGCCGCCACAAGGCGCCTGGGGCGTTGCTGCTGCGTTTTGCGACATCGCTGGAGGTTTGCCATTGCAGCAGCAGGCGCCGGCTGATCAGCATGCGCCACAGCGTGCGCAAAATCGCATCGACGCTGTACAGCACCTCGTGCGGCAGCCACGCCAGGCCCAGCGCCATGCGCGCCAGGTGCTGACCGGTGGAATGCATGGCCGCGCGCAGGTGCTGATCCATCTGCACTTCGGGCTGCTTCTGCACCAGGTCGAGCATCGCCGACAGCACCGGCGGAATCAGCACCATCGCCAGCACGGCGACCATCCAGGAGAGCGCCGGTGACAGCGCAAACCAGCCGACCAGCAGCAAGGTCAGCAGCGACACCGGCACCAGGCTGCGGCGCAGGTTGTCGAGAATTTTCCAGCGCGACAGCGCGGTCAGCGCGTTCTTGCGCCAGCCGTCGTGCGCGGTCGGCGCCCACGGCAGCA
>CBAAAD010000010.1:0-7843 GCA_964658785.1 uncultured Methylobacterium sp. | reverse complement strand
GTGCCGGCGCTTGACGTCGGCGCTGTAGCGGGCCGGGTATTCCTCGTACAGCTGCACGTCGCTGAGCAGGCCCGAGCGCGCGTGGCAGCCCTCCACCAGATCGTGGCTGAGGATGGCGTTGTCGGGGAAGCGGCCCTCGAGGCTGAGCTCGAACGCATCGATCGCGTAAATGCCCTTGCCGATGAACGAGCCTTCGTGGAACACGTCCTGATAGACGTCCGAAACCATCTGCGTATACGGATCGATGCCCGCATCGCTGGCATAAAGCTGCGCATAGCGCGAACGGGCCGTGCTGGGCAGGCTGATGCCCACGCGCGGCTGCAGCACGCCGTAACCGGATACCACGCGACGCAGTGCGGGGTCGTACACCGCGCGGTTGAGCGGATGATCGATCGCGCCGACAAACTCGTGCGCCGACTCGCGCGGCAGCTGGGTATCGGTGTCGAGCGTGATGATGTACTGCACCGGCGGCAGCGTGTCGATATCGCCGACGATCAGCAGATAGCGGTCGCGCGCGCCGCCGCGCAGCAGCGCATTGAGATCGCCCAGCTTGCCGCGCTTGCGCTCGCGGCCCATCCAGGTCTGCTCCGCCGCATTCCACACGCGCGGACGATGAAACAGGAAAAACCGGTCCATTTCGGCGGTGGCGTATTTGTCGTTGAGCGCCTCGACGCGGCGTCTGGCCAGGCGCAGCAGGGCTTCATCGCCGGGCAGCGTTTCGCTGGCCGCATCCGGAAAGTCGGTGAGCAGGGCGAAATGCAGCTGTGGATCGCGATTGCCGAGGAAGCGAACTTCCAGCGCTTCGACCAGTTCCTCGATCTCGTTCGCGCTGCCAAACAGGCTCGGCACCACCACCATGGTGCGTGCGCTTTCCGGAATGCCGGCCGAATAGTCCATGCGCGGCAGCGGCCGCGGCGCGACGGTGAGCGTGGCGACCCAGTTCAGCAGGCTCATCGCCAGCTGGCTGGCCAGGATGATCGACGGAATGGCGATGCCGATCAGTCCCCACGTCGGCAGCGCATTGTGCGAAGCGGACACCACGAGCGCGCGTGCGAGCGCAAAGGTCAGCAGCGCCAGCAGGCCCAGGTAGATCGGCAGCGGCGCGCTGTCGAGCACGCGGCGCAGCGTTTCGGCCACTGTCGGCGTGACCCCAAGATGCTGCTCGAGGGTGCGGCGGCCCTTGTCGATCAGGTAGAAGCCGATGTGCCGCGGCTGGCCGTGCGCCGTGGCATGCGTATCGGCGCGAGTCAGTGCCAGCGCGGCCTCGGCCACGTCCGGTTCGTTCAACTTGTGCTTGCGCGAGATCGACTCGACCACGTGGCGATAATCGTCGCGCGTGGTGAAGTCCATCGACCCGTACACGCCGGCGGGGTCCTGACGCAGAAACTGATCGACGATGCTGGTGTGCTCGACGAAGTCGCGCCAGTCAATTGCCGACAGCGCGCGCAGGCTGCCGATGCTGTTGCCGATCGACACCTGATCGGCCGCCTGCTGCTGCGCCTCGAGCTGCACCAGATGCTCGATGGTCTGGCCCGATTCGGACAGGCGCTGCTCGATCCAGCTCAGCGGCAGCGCCAGCGCCGGGCTCTGGCCCTGCAGGCGGCGCGCCATTTCGGCGACGAACGGGCCGGTCATCGGCGGCTTGGAGCGCGCCATGTCGGCGACCACCAGCACCACGCTTTTCGGGTCGCTCTCGGCGGTGGCGGTGAGGCTGTCGGCCCAGCGCGCGGCCTTGCCGCGGTACTGCCAGTCAGCGATCACACGCGCGGCGACGCGGCGCAGGTTTTCGATCAGCGCCAGGCGCAGCATGATCGGAATGGCCCACAGCTCGCCGAGCTTGAGCGGCGTGACGGTCTGATAGGCGTTGACGAAGCGCGACAGGCTGGTGGTGTCGACGCGGCCGTCGCCGTGCGAAATGATCTCCAGCGCGATGTCGTACACGCGCGGCAGCTCGGCCGAGGGACCGCTTTCCAGCCGCGGCAGCTCCTTGCTGTAGCCCTTGGGCAAATGCCGACGGGCGATGCGGATCTGCTCTTCGATCAGATAAAAGTTGTCGAGCAGCCACTCGCCGGCCGGCGTGATGCGTCGCCGATGGCGGGTGGCTGCCGTGAGTCGTTCGCAGGTGTGCGCGAGCACCGCCTCGTTGTCGTCGAGGCGGGCCAGCAGCAGGTTGCTGGTTTCGTCAGGGCTCAGCCGATGCTGGCCGGCGAGCACCTGGCCATGCCGCTCCATCTGGTCGGCGCTGAACAGCTCCGAGCGCAGTGCGGGCTCCTGCTCGGGCTTGCCGCGGGCCGCGGCGCGTTGACGACGGAAAGCGCGCAGCCGGCGCAGTTTGAGCAGATCGAGTGTGCGGCCGATATCCAAGGGGAGCTTTCCTTCCGGGGGTTCAAAGTGACACAGCCGGCTGTTATGCCTCTATGCGCCCTCACCACCGAAGTGGCGAGTGATGACTGACGAAGCATCCCCGGCACTCGTCCGGGAAGGTACGCGTCACCGCGTGAAGATCACGCACGCTACGATAGTCCAACTGATGGCCCACCGGAGTCTCGCCTCGTGTCCTCGCTGCTGATTCGCGCCGCTACACCCGACGATACGTCGTCGCTGCTTGCCTGGAATGCGGCCATGGCCTGGGAGACCGAACAGAAACGGCTCGACCCTGCCGTGCTCGAACGCGGCATTGCCGGCATCTTCGAACGGCCGCAGCGCGGGTTTTATCTGGTCGCCGAGCGCGAGGGCGTGGCGGTCGGCAGCCTGATGGTCACCTACGAATGGAGCGACTGGCGCTGCGGCGACTTCTGGTGGATTCAGAGCGTGTACGTGGCGCCCGAGGCACGCCGCAGCGGCGTATTTCGTGCGCTGTACGCGGCCGTCGAGCAACGTGCGGCGGCGGCCGGCGCGGTCGGTCTGCGGCTTTATGTGGAAACCGAGAATGCCAGCGCCCAGGCAACCTACGCCGGGCTCGGCATGCAGCGCTGCCATTACTTCATGTACGAAAGTGCGCTGGCCGGCGGCGGCGCGCTTTAACCCAGCCATGCCTCGAACGCCGCGGCCGGCATCGGTGCGCCGTAGAGAAAACCCTGCAGCTGCGAGCAGCCAGCCTCGCGCAGAAAATCGCCCTGCTCGGGTGTCTCCACGCCTTCGGCAATCACATCCTTGTGCAGGCTGCGCGCCATCGCGATCATCGCGCGGGTGATCGTGGCGGTGTCGGCGTCCGTGGTGATGTCGCGCACGAAGGCGCGGTCGATCTTCAGCGCATCGATCGGAAAATGTTTGAGGTACGACAGGCTGCAGTAGCCGGTGCCGAAATCATCCAGCGAGAGGCGCACGCCGCGCTGCTTGATTCGCTGCAGCAGCGCCGTGGTGCTGTCGCCGCCGGACATCACCATGCGCTCGGTCAGTTCGAGTTCCAGCAGGCCCGGATCGAGCCCGCTTTCGTCCAGCACCACATCCAGCCACGCATAGAAGTCCGCGTGCTGAAACTGCAGCGGCGACACGTTGACCGAGACGGGAAGGCCGACGCCGGCATCCTTCCAGCGCTTGGCCTGCTGGCACGCTTCGCGCAGCACCCAGGCGCCGATCGGCATGATCAGGCCGGTGTCTTCGGCTACCGGGATGAACTGGTCTGGCGCATACAGCGGGTCGCCGTCGACCAGCAGGCGCAGCAGCGCCTCGGCGCCGACGATACGCCCGCTCTGCGCATCGACCTTGGGCTGGTAATGCAGCACCAGCTCCTGCCGTTTCATGGCGTGCCGCAGCGCCGTCTCGATCTTGCGCCTGGCCAGGGTGCGTTCGCTCATCGAGGCGGTGAAGAAGCGATAGCTGTGCTGGCCCTGCGCCTTGGCCGCGTACATCGCGGTTTCCGCCTGTTGCACCAGCGTTTCGGCGTTGCCGGCGTCGTCCGGGTACACGCTGATGCCGACGCTTACGCGCAGCGACAGTTCCGGCAGCTCCGGCAGGCGTGTTTCCTGGCAATGAGCAATCAGTATCTGGCAGCGGCTGGCCATCTCGCCGATGCTGCCCATATGCGGCAGCATCACCACGAATTCGTCGTCGCCGAAGCGGCTGATCAGCTCCCCGGCGGGCAGCGCCTTGCGCAATTGCGCCGTGAGCGCACGCAAAACGCGATCACCGCCGGTGTGGCCGTATAGCTCGTTGATCTGCTTGAAGTGATCGATGTCCAGATACAGCACCGCGGCGCGCTGCTGGCGACGCGCCGCGATGATCAGCGACTGCGCGATATTTGCGTGCAGCTGGCTGCGGTTGGGCAGGCCGGTGAGCGTGTCGTGCTGGGTCAGATGGATCATCTTCAGCGCCAGCGAGCGGTTCTCGCTGACGTCGTGAAACACAATCACGCCGCCGATCACGTTGTCGGCGTGATCGTGGATCGGCGCGGAGGAATCTTCTACCGGCGTATCAAAACCGTGCCGGTGGCGCAGCAGGGTCCGGCCGACCAGGTCGGCGATGATGTTCTGCTCGATCGCGGCGCGCAGCGGATTGGCCACGGCCTGGCCGGTCTGCGCGTCGAACAGCTGAAAGATGTCCTCGATCGGCCGGCCCCGAGCCTCGGCGCTGGTCCAGCCGGTCATCGCTTCGGCGATCGGGTTGAGCGAGGTCACGCGCAGTCCGGTATCGGTCGTGATCACCGCGTCACCGATCGAGCGTAAAGTCACCTCGGCCAGTTCGCGCTCGCGGTGCAGCGCGTCCTCGAACGCCTTGCGCTGGCTGACGTCCTGCGCCTGCGACACGAAATAGCGCGGCTGGTGATGCTCGTCGCGCACCACCGACACGCTGAGCTCCAGGTGCACCACATGACCATCCTTGTGGAAGTTGCGCTTCTCCAGTTGATAGGAGTCGCGCTGGCCGGACAGCAGCTGGCCGAGCAGCTCCATGTCAGCGTCCAGATCGTCCGGGTGGGTGATGGCGGTGATGTCCAGCGTCAGCAGCTCGTCGGCGCGATAACCCAGCATCTGACACACCGCGGTGTTCACGCGCAGGAACCGGCCGTCCGGATGGATCAGCGCCATGCCGATGGCCGCATGCTGAAACGCGCCGAAAAAGCGCTGCTCGCTCTCCTGCAGCTGCAGTTCCAGCGTGCGTCGTTCGGTGATGTCGACAAAAGCCGTGAACACGCCGCGCACGACGCCGTCTTCGTCGAAGTCCGGCTGAAAATTGCCGCGCATGTAGCGATTGTGTTCGTTGCCAAACGCCTCGCCCTCGTAGCTGGCCGTGTGGCCGGCAAACGCGCGCTCCAGGGCAGGGCCCATCTTTTGATAATTGTGCCGTCCGACCACTTCGACCGCGGTGCGACCGATCACCTGCGCCGGGTCGATGCCTAGCCAGGTGTGGTGGGTTTCGTTGACGTAGAGGAAACGCTGCGCCGTATCGATATAGCCCAGCAGTGCGGGCGCGCCACGTGCAACCCGCGCGGACCAGTCCGGCGCAGTACTTTCAAGCGATGGAGATACCCCGGCAGGCGCTTTCGGCTGCATGGTCGTTCCGTCCCTGTGTTCGAACCATCATGCCCTGCCGTGCCGCCGTTGCCCAGTAGCCACGCAGACTCAGTGCAGGGCGGCCGCCGGCGCCCCCAGCGCCCCGGTTTCATCGAACACGATACGACCCAGCGCGTGCAGCTCTGCCGCGATGCCGTAGCGATCGGCCAGCCGCGCCAGCAGCGGGCCCAGCGCCTGCGGCTGCAGCGGATAGCCGTGCGCCAGCGCGCGGGCGCGGCCGCCTTCAACCTGTTGCGCCACGGTGACCGCCACCACGCCAAGCCCGGGCGCTTCATGCGCGAACAGCAGGGGCGCCTCGTAGCCGTTTTCGATCGTCGCCAGGGTTTCCAGCAGGTAGCCGGGCTCCGCTTCGTCTGCGCGATCGGCCACCGGCTGCAGCCGCAGCGGCAGCTGGTGTGCATCCAGCAGCGCCGCATATTGGCGCAGTTCGAACACGATGCCGGCCAGCGCGTGGCGGCGCGGGGCGGGATCCTGGCTGGCGTCGTGCGGCTGCTCGGCCAGCCAGCGCGACGGCGACTGGGCGAAGACCTTGCCGCCGGCGTAACGCAGCGACAGTCCGCGCGCCGTCACCGCCGACTCCTCGCGATACGGCGTCAGCAGCGCGGCTTCCAGCAAGGACCACAGCGCCGCCAGATTGACGTGCTCGTACTGCACGCAGGTCAGCGCCAGCAGATCGTTGCGGCTGAGATAGCGCACGTGCTCCAGACGGATGCCCAGCGTGCGC
This sequence comes from uncultured Methylobacterium sp., assembly GCA_964658785.1. Classification (GTDB taxonomy): domain Bacteria; phylum Pseudomonadota; class Gammaproteobacteria; order Xanthomonadales; family Rhodanobacteraceae; genus Rhodanobacter. Next base: position 1,609 of record CBAAAD010000010.1, on the reverse strand, counting down.
ATCAGCCAGTCGGCGGTCAGCGCTCCGGCTTCGCCGCGGCCGACCAGCTGCACTTCCAGCTGCTCGGACAGCTCATCGGCCAGCGCCTCGGGCGCCAGCAGGCTCAGCGGCAGCAGGCGCATCGGGCCGTCGGCGAAGGGCAGCGATGGCTCCAGCGGCTGTGCCGGCATGTGGCCGTCGTGGCTGCCGAAGGCGACCACGTTTTCGATATGCCCACGCGGCACGCGTCGGGCCAGTTCGTCCAGCGTCGCCCACACGGGAAAGCCCGGCCGCAGCAGTTCGACCTGATCGAACAGGGCGCCGGCCAGCGCCAGACGCGCCTGGTTCACCTGCCGCACCAGCGCGTGCAGATCGACCGCGACGAACTGCGCCAGCTCGGCCGCTTCGTCACGGCTCAGGGTCAGGCGCGGGGCCGGCTGGCCTTCGGCCAGTTCCAGTGCCAGTACCACCGGCAGGGCGAGCAGCGTTTGCGCTTCCACGAAAGCAGCTCCAAAACGTACGAACAAGAGGCGAATCGTACCATTCAGCGTTTTGGGCTTTCGCCGCACGGCATCGCGGGTTAGCCTTGGGAGACTTGAGTTGTGGACTGTTCTGACCATGGAAAAAACGCAAAAGCGTGTTGGGGTGATCGGTGGTGTGCGCATCCCGTTCTGCCGCAACAACACGGCCTACGCTGACGTTGGCAACTTCGGCATGTCAGTGAAGGTGCTCGGAGCCCTGGTTGAACGGTTCGGCCTGCACGGCGTGGAGCTGGGCGAAGTGGCCATGGGTGCGGTGATCAAGCACTCGTCGGAATGGAACCTGGCGCGCGAGGCGCTGCTCAGCTCCGGCCTGGCGCCGACCACGCCCGGGATCACCACGGCGCGGGCCTGCGGCACCTCGCTGGACAACACCATCATCATCGCCAACAAGATCGCCGCCGGGCAGATCGAGGCCGGCATCGCCGGCGGTTCGGATACCACCAGCGATGTGCCCATCGTGTATGGCGCGCGGCTGCGGAAGCGCCTGCTGGCGATCAATCGCGCCAAGACGCCGATGGACAAGCTCAAGGCCGCCACGCGCGGCTTCTCGCTGAGCGAACTCAAACCCTCCTTCCCCGGCGTGGCCGAGCCGCGCACCGGCAAGTCGATGGGCGATCACTGCGAGCTGATGGCCAAGGAGTGGCACATCAGCCGCGTCGAGCAGGATCAGCTGGCGCTGGACAGCCACCGCAAGCTGGCCGCCGCGTACGAGGCGGGTTTCTTCGACGATCTGCTGGTGCCGTTTCGCGGACTCAAGCGCGACGGCTTCCTGCGCCCCGATTCGACGATGGAGAAGCTGGCGTCGCTCAAGCCGGCGTTCGACAAAACCTCCGGCCAGGGCACGCTGACCGCCGCCAATTCCACCGGCCTGTCCGACGGCGCCGCGGTGGTGCTGCTGGGCAGCGACGAATGGGCGGCCAAACGCGGCCTCGCCATTCAGGCGTATCTGCTGGACGCTGAGGTCTCCGCGGTCGATTTCGTCCACGGCGAAGGCCTGCTGATGGCGCCGACCGTTGCCGTGCCGCGCATGCTGGCGCGCCATGGCCTGACCCTGCAGGATTTCGATTACTACGAAATCCACGAGGCCT
>CBAAAD010000009.1:12822-19071 GCA_964658785.1 uncultured Methylobacterium sp. | reverse complement strand
CATAGCGGCTTGGCTCAATCCAGCTGCTGCAATACCGACTGCGTGGCCCTGGCGCGATTGAGCGTGTAGAAATGCAGCCCCGGCGCGCCGCCATCGAGCAGGCGACGACATAGCTGCGCCACGACCTCGGCGCCCAGCGCGCGCACCGAATCGGCGTCATCGCCGTGGGCCTGCATACGCTTGGCGATCCAGCGGGGAATTTCGGCGCCGCACATTTCCGAGAAGCGCCTGAGCTGGCTGTAGTTGGTGATCGGCATGATGCCCGGCACGATCGGCACGCTCACGCCCAGCTTGCTGGCGTCGTCGACAAAGCGGAAATACGCGTCGGCGTTGAAAAAATACTGGGTGATTGCGCCGTTGGCGCCGGCGTCGACCTTGGCCTTGAAGTGCTGCAGATCCTTCAGCGCGTTGTCCGCCTGGGGGTGGGTTTCCGGGTACGCCGCCACCTCGATATGGAAGTGATCTCCGCTGTGCTGGCGGATGAAAGCCACCAGCTCCGCCGCGTAGCGAAAGTCGCCGTGCGTAGCCATGCCCGAGGGCAGATCACCGCGCAGGGCCACGATTCGCCGATAGCCGGCGGCGCGGTAGTCGTCCAGCAGGGCGGCCAGCTCGGCGCGGCTTCCGCCCATGCAGGAAAGGTGCGGCGCGACCGCCAGCCCGTGGACCTTGTTCAGATGCTGCACTGTTTCGCTGGTGTAGCTCAGGGTGGAGCCGCCAGCGCCGAAGGTGACGGACGCATATTCCGGCTGGTGCGCTTTCAGCGACGCGGCGGCGCGATCCATTTGCGCACGCTGTTCGTCGGTCTTGGGCGGAAAAAATTCAAAGCTGATCGCCGGCATCGCGTCGGTTCCTGAGAGGTGCGCTGACGGCGAGTATATATCTCTATCTCGCGATGAAGCGATATTAGCTACGGCGCGTCGTTCCGACATCAAGGGCCGGTGGCCGTAACCTCGATGGCCAGACAGATCAGCTCTTGCTGCTGACGCCGTGCAGGGCGCCGATGTGACGCTTGACGATCAGCACCGTTTCGGCGGCAAAGGCTTTCAAATCCGCGTTCTGTCCGGTCTTGGCTTCCTGCGCGAAAGCGGCACCGTCAAGCGCGTGGATGGTTTTCATCTCCGCGATATAGGCATCGTCGAAAGGCTTGCCGGAGAGCGCTTTGAGCTTGGCGACCCTAGCGGTGAAATCCGCATTGAGATCAGTGGAAAAATCGTCGCCGTTCGACGAGGCAATCGACTTCAGCTTGCTGCCGACCAGCTCGTGATCGTGCACCTCGGTATTGGCCTGGTCCTTGACGTCCTGTGCGCTGGCTTTATCTTCGGCCACCTTGCTCGCTGCTACTTCGAACATGCCGCCCTGCGAAACCTTGGCCACGAAAGCCTGGTCGCCCTTCGAAAGGGTTGGCGTGTCAGCAAAGGCCATGGCGCTGGTGGTCACGCCGACGGCGAAGGTGACTGCCGCCAGCAGCGAGATATTTTTCCGGGATACGTTCATGCATCTTTTCCTTCTGGTCGTGGGAAAGGTGGCTCTTGCGGCGCCCTGTGCCGATCAAAGCGTCGGCCGAACCATTATTTGCACTCGATACGTGAAAAGCGCTGCAGTGCCCTGGCCACGCATCGGGCGGGTCATTCCAGCGCCTGCTTCCGCTTGCGGCACGCGCCGCATGGCGCAAAAAAAAGCCCGCCTTTTCAGGCGGGCTCCGTGTCTCTCAGGAACAGGTAGAAATTAGTAGCGGTAATGCTCCGGCTTGTACGGGCCGTCCTTGTCCACGCCAAGGTACTCGGCCTGCGCCGGGGTCAGGGTGGTCAGCACCACGCCGATCTTCTCCAGATGCAGACGTGCGACTTCCTCGTCCAGCTTCTTCGGCAGGATGTAGACCTTCGCTTCGTACTTGTCCTTGTTGGCCCACAGGTCGATCTGCGCCAGGGTCTGGTTGGAGAACGAGTTGGACATCACGAAGCTCGGGTGGCCGGTGGCGCAGCCGAGATTGACCAGGCGGCCTTCGGCTAGCAGGAAGATCGCGCGGCCGTCCTTGAAGGTGTACTTGTCCACCTGCGGCTTGATGTTCAGCTTGACCACACCCGGGAAGTTGTTCAGCGCGTCGACCTGGATCTCGTTGTCGAAGTGGCCGATGTTGCAGACGATGGCCTGATCCTTCATCTGGCTCAGGTGCTCGATGGTCAGCACGTCCTTGTTGCCGGTGGTGGTGACGTAGATGTCACCGCGGCCCAGCGTGCTCTCGACGGTATTGACCTCGAAACCTTCCATCGACGCCTGCAGCGCGTTGATCGGGTCGATCTCGGTTACCACTACGCGCGCGCCGTAGGCACGCAGGCTGTGCGCCGAGCCCTTGCCGACGTCGCCGTAGCCGCAGACCACGGCCACCTTGCCGGCCAGCATCACGTCCATCGCGCGCTTCAGGCCGTCAGCCAGCGACTCGCGGCAGCCGTACAGGTTGTCGAACTTCGACTTGGTGACCGAGTCGTTGACGTTGATCGCCGGCACCAGCAGCGACTTGGCCTCGACCATCTGGTACAGGCGATGCACGCCGGTGGTGGTCTCTTCGGAGACGCCCTTCCAGTCCTTGACCACGGTGGTCCAGAAGCCCGGGCGCTCTTTCGCCACGCGCTTGAGCAGGCTCTTGATCACGCCTTCCTCGTGCGAGGAAGCCGGCTCGTCAACCCACTTCGAGCCCTTCTCCAGCTCGTAACCCTTGTGGATCAGCAGCGTGACGTCGCCGCCGTCGTCGACCACCAGCTGCGGGCCGAGGAACTTGCCGTTGCCCGCCGGAAAGCTGACCGCGTCCAGCGTGCAATCCCAGTATTCCTCCAGCGTCTCGCCCTTCCAGGCGAATACCGGCGTGCCGGTGACGGCGATGGCCGCGGCGGCATGATCCTGGGTGGAAAAGATGTTGCACGAGGCCCAGCGCACATCGGCGCCGATGTCCTTCAGCGTCTCGATCAGCACGGCGGTCTGGATGGTCATGTGCAGCGAGCCAGTCACGCGCACGTTCTTCAGTGGCTTGGCGGCGGCGTACTTCTGGCGGATCGACATCAGGCCCGGCATCTCGTGCTCGGCGATATCCAGCTCCTTGCGGCCCCAGTCGGCCAGGGAAAGATCGGCCACTTTATAGTCGGCGATCTCGACTTCTTTCGTTACAGCGTTCATGCAGTGTCTCCGGTTAGTGCGAAGTCATTCGCGTGTGTTAACCGGGCGCCGTTGTGAAACTTGCCGCACCGAGCCTGGCCGTTTTGAACGGTCGCAGCGCCCCTCGGCGGACAGGGGAAAGATTCCAGTATAGCTGACCACAGCGCCGCATTGGATTGGTAGTCTGGTCATCCACTGAACGGAGTGAACCATGCAAGAAGGCCGCGAAACCGAACCTTTGCCGTACGACGGCCCCCTGCACGACGATGTAAACCGGCTGGGTACACTGGTGGGCCGGATGCTGGCGGAGCAGGGCGGCAACGATTTCTTCCAGCGGGTCGAGTCGGTGCGTCAGGCCTCTATACAGCGCCGTCGCGAGGGTGAGTCGGTCGATGTGCTGTCCGATACGCTGGCCGGTCTGGAGCCGCATGATGCCGAAGCTCTAGCGCGAGCGTTCGCTACTTACTTTCAGGCCGTCAACATCGCCGAACGCGTTCACCGCATTCGCCGCCGGCGTGAATACCAGCGGGATGGCACGTTGCCGCAGCCGGAGTCCCTGCTCGATGTACTGACCCAGCTCAGGGAGCAGGGCGTCGGCGCAGACGAACTGTTGGAGTGGCTCAACCGCATGCAGGTGGAGCCGGTTTTCACCGCGCATCCGACTGAAGCAGTGCGCCGCTCGCTGCTGGAAAAGGAGCAGGCGATCGTGCGGGCGCTGGTCGACAATTTCGATCCCACCCGCACGCCGCAGGAGCGCCGCGAGGACGATGATCGCATCTACATGGCGCTGTCTTCCGGCTGGCAGACCGCCGAGGCCTCGCCCGTCAGTCCGACGGTACAGGACGAGCATCATCACGTCGGCTTCTACCTGGCCAATCCGATCTACCGCATCGTGCCCGCGCTCTACGAGTCGCTGGCCCAGGCGTTGAAGACGGTCTACGACAGGGACATACCGTTGCCGCAGCTGCTGAGCTTCGCGACCTGGGTCGGCGGTGACATGGACGGCAATCCGAACGTCGGCGCGACCACCATCGCGGCCAGTCTGGCCACTCAGCGCGCCCATGTACTGGAGCATTACGTGGAAGATCTCGGCACGCTGGCGCGCCTGCTCAGTCAGACCGACCAGCGCGTGCACATTGACGCGGCGCTGTCTCAACGTCTTGCGGACTATCGGCAGCGCTTCCCGCAGGCTGCTGCAACCATTCGTCCGCGGCATGCCGACATGCCTTATCGCAGCCTGCTGACCCTGATGCAAGCGAGGCTTCGAGCGACCGAGGACGACGGACATTCGGAAGGCTATACGTCGCCGAAGGAGTTGCAGAACGATCTGGAAATCATTGCCGGCAGCCTCATCAATCATCGCGGCACGCATGCCGGTGCGTATGCGGTGAAGCGACTGATTCGACGTGTGCGCAGTTTCGGTTTTCATCTGGCGCGACTGGATGTGCGGCAGGATTCGCGCGTGCACGACGAGGCGCTGGCCGCCCTGTTCAATGATCCCGACTGGCTCGCGCGCGATGTGGCCGATCGGGTGACGCGGCTGCAGCCGTTTGCCAGCGGCGAGCGAACGTTCGACGTGAGCAACGACGCCAATGCGCAAAGCCTGCACGATGTATTCGACACGTTGCACACTGCGCGCACGCGCTACGGCATCGACGCTATCGGTCTATATATCATCAGCATGGCGCACTCGGCCGCCGACGTGCTGGCGGTGCTGGCGCTCGCACGTTACGGCGGCTTTGCGACTGCTCCGGATCCTTCGCAGGAACACGCGCACGAGGGCAAAACGCCAAACGTCCCCATCGATATTGCACCGCTGTTCGAAACCGTTGATGACCTGAAAAACGCGCCGGCCACCTTGCGCGCGCTGCTCGATGATCCGCTGTACCGCGAGCATCTGGCGGCGCGCGGCAACCGGCAGTGGGTGATGCTCGGCTACTCCGATAGCGGCAAGGACGCCGGTACCTTGGCTTCGCGCTGGGGCCTGCAGCGCGCGCAATTGGAGCTGCTGGAGCTGGCCCAGGCGGCAGGCATCCGGCTGGCGTTTTTTCACGGCCGTGGCGGCTCGGCCAGCCGCGGCGGTGCGCGCATCACGCCGGCCCTGATGTCCTCGCCGCGCGGGTCCGTCGCCGGCGTGCTGCGGGTGACCGAGCAGGGTGAGGTGATTCATCGCAAGTACGGCATTCGCGCGCTGGCGCTGCGCAATCTCGAGCAGACGGTGGGCGCTGTGCTGCGTGCCAGCCTGCGTCCGCGCAAAACGGAGCTGCGCGAGGATCAATGGGTGCGACGGATGGATCAGCTATCCGTCAGCAGTCGCAAGGCCTATCGCGAACTGGTCGACCGCGAGCATTTCGTCGAGTATTTCCGCACGGCTACACCGATCGACGTGATCGAGCGCATGACGCTGGGCTCGCGCCCCGCCAGTCGTCGCAGCATGCGCGGCGTGCAGGATTTGCGCGCGATTCCCTGGGTGTTCGCGTGGACACAGTGCCGCTCGATCATCACCGGCTGGTACGGTCTGGGCTCCGCGCTGGAAAGTGCCGCGGCCGAGTTTGGCGAGGAGGCTTTGGCCGAGATGGCGCGCGACTGGCCGTTCTTCATCAACATGCTGGACGATGTGGAAATGGTCCTGGCCAAATGCGACCTCGATATTGCCGACGCGTTCTCGCGGCTCGCCGGGCCGTTGCACGATGATTTTTTCGGCCTGATTCGGGCGGAGTTCGAACGCACGCGCCGCTGGCTGCTTCGCCTCAAGGGCAGTGATACCTTGCTGGGACGCTCGCCGCGGCTCTCCCGATCGATTCGCCTGCGCAATCCCTACGTTGATCCGATGAGTCTGATGCAGGTCGACCTGTTGCGGCGCTGGCGCGCAAGCGATCATCAGGACGACGCGTTGCTGGCGGCCCTGGTCGCCTGCGTCAACGGCGTTTCGCAGGGGCTGCAAAATACCGGTTGAGGTCACGCCCCATCGTGAGTTGCTGGCCTCCCACCGCATTCATCGCAGACATTTCGCGGTTGGCGCCTTTTTGGCCAGACAAAGCGCCAGCCGACGGAGCCGCTCCTTTGGCTGGCGTGTTGCCCAGCGGCGGATGCGGGCGAGGG
>CBAAAD010000009.1:0-12722 GCA_964658785.1 uncultured Methylobacterium sp. | reverse complement strand
AAAATAAACTGAATGCCAATTAAATCTTCACGTATCGTCATGCATCCCCCGTCACGTCCAGCCGCGTAACTCATTCGCAAGCTGCATGGACGCTAAATGATTGGGTCGACACTAAAGAACTTTGGAATTTAACTTTTCAGCTGTTGCGCCTGTTCGCGTGGTCAGCCTTTGTTATCGCCTCTGGCTTTACGTCGAGAAGGTCATATGGGAACGGAATCAGTTCTAGGGAGCCGCGCGGAGTTTTTGATTACCTGAATCAAAAACTCCACGGAATCGAACCACCACATGTGTTGCGAGGGAATTTTCAATGAAGCTGAAATTAAAGCCACTGGTTCTGCTGTTGGGGCTGGCACCTGCCGTCGTCATGGCATCAAGCCATCGTGAAGCACCGTTCATCAGCACCATGCCGCAGCTGGACGCGAGCGACTTTTACATGTTCTCGAGCTATGAAACCGGCCGGGCGGGCTACGTCACGCTGCTTGCCAACTACAACCCGCTGCAGGACGCCTACAGCGGTCCGAACTACCACGCGATGAGCGACCGTGCCGTCTATGATTTCCGCATCGACAACACCGGCGGCGCAAAGGCGAACCTGACGTTCCGTTTCACCTTCACCAATACCTACAACAAGATCGCCGTTCCGACGGGTGCCAGCGCCAACACCGCGGTGCCGCTGATCAACGTGGGTGCCATCAGCGCCACCAACACCAGCAACCTCAACCTGACGCAGACCTATTCGGTGCAGCTGTTCCGCGACGGCATGGCTCCCGGTGCTGCCATTACCAACGCCGCTGACAACACGACCACGTTCACCAAGCCGATGGACAACATCGGCAACAAGTCGATCGCCAATTACGAAGCGTACGCCGACAGCTATATCTACAACATCAAGATCCCCGGCTGCGCGTTGCCGGGTCGCATGTTTGTAGGCCAGCGCAAGGACGGCTTCGTCGCTGACCTGGGCGGCATCTTTGATCTGGTGAACCTGAACCCGCTGGGTGCACGTGATTCAACGACCAATGCGCTCACCGACAAGAACGTGACGACCATGGCGCTGGAAGTGCCGGCAACCTGTCTGCAGGACGCCGCTGGCGATCCGGTGATTGGTGCCTGGACAACCGCGTTCGTGCAGAACAACTGGGTATTGGCCCAGACCGGCACGCAGTCCGACTACTACGCACCGAACAATTTCTACGCCCAGAATTACACCCAGGTATCCCGACTGGGTTCACCGCTGGTCAACGAACTGGTTATCGGTCTGAAGGACAAGGACAAGTTCAACGGCAGCGTGCAGCGCAACGACGCGACCAACTTCCTCACCTACGTGACCAACCCCACGTTGCCAGTGCTGCTCAATGCACTGTTCAGCACGGCAGTGCCGCATACGCCGCGTAACGATCTGGTCAGTGCCTTCCTCACTGGCTTGCCGGGCCTCAACCAGCCGAAAAACGTGGTGCCTTCGGAAGAGCTTCGTCTGAATGTGACGACGCCCGCAACGGCGCCGGCGCAGCAGAACGATCTGGGCGTGCTCGGCGGCGATTTGGCCGGCTTCCCGAACGGTCGTCGTCCGTACGATGACGTTGTCGACATCGCCCTGCGCGTGGTCGAAGGCGCCATCTGCAGCACGACCTATGGCACCTGCGGTGATCAGACGGCTGATCCGAATAACGGGGCGGCTTTCACCGATGGTGCCCGTTCACCGGGACCGACGGCAGCCACGGAAAACGTGACGGGTGGCGAGAGCGCAGCTGATACCTATCTCGATCACTTCCCGTACCTCAACACGCCAATATCCGGCGCCATCAACGGCACAGCGACTACGGCCGGTATCAAGAAGGTGGTAACCGCCAAGGGCGCAAAGTAAGCTCGTCCTTGTCTGATTGTTGTCATCCGCCCTCGAGCACGACCCCTATGAATGTTGGACTCGAGCGCAAATCCCGCGAAGTACGTTGCGGCTTGCGCTGCAACGTACTTCGTTTTTTTTTGCTGGCGATACCTTCGCTCAGCGTCACGGCGCACGCCGAACAGACCACCCCTTATATTCCGGCAAACGCCAGCGTCGTTCTGCAGCTGGTGCCGCCAACAACCGATCCGCGCGTTCGTCAGTTTGATCAACTGCGCGCTGATTTCAACGCGCATCCGAAAGATGCTGCCAAGGCCGTGGCGCTTGCTCAGGCCTATATCGATTACGGTCGCTCGACCGGTGATGCCCGTTATCTCGGGCGTGCGATGGCGGTGATCGCCCCATTTGTCGCCCAGTCACCGCCACCGATTCCGGTCATGCTCGTGCATGCGACGATTCAACAGAGCCGCCATTTTTTTCAGGCGTCACGCGAGGAGTTGCTGCAGATTCTCAAGCGCGATCCGGAAAATGTGCAGGCGCTGCTCACGCTTTCAACCGTCGCCATGGTTCAGGGCGATCACGATCTGGCCAACCGCCTGTGCGTGCAGATGACCAATGCCGCCGGCAATTTCATGGGCATGATATGCACCGCCGCCTTGCGTGGACTGAGCGGAAAGACCGATCAGGCCTATGCCCTGCTTTCGTATGTGCAAGATCCCGGCCCGAAAGCGCCGCCAGCGATCAAGGCATGGATCCAGGGGCTGCTGGCCGATACGGCCGCAAGAATGGGCAAGCCGGACCTCGCCGACACGCACTTCAAGAATGCCCTGCAGCTGGCGCCCGGGGACAACTTCCTGCTGGCCGATTACGGCGAGTTCCTGATCGATCAGAAGCGTTATCAGGATGCCATCGATCTGGTTCGCAACGACACCCAGTCCGACACCTCGTTTCTGGTGCTGGTCACGGCCGAGAAAGCGCTCGGCTCACCAAAGGCCAAGGCAGATATGGCAGAGATGGATGCACGATTCCAGTCGATGGATGAGCGCGGTGACCACGTTTTTCTGCGCGAAGAAGCCAGCTACATGCTGCACGTTGAGCACGACCCGAAAATGGCGCTCGATCTGGCCCGGCAAAACTGGCGCGAGCAGCGCGCGCCGAAAGATGTGCGGGTCTATCTCGAAGCGGCGCTCGCAGCGAACGCCCCGGCGGCGGCAAAGCCGGCGCTGGATTTTGTTGCCAGGACACATCTCACTGATGTTGAAATCGATCCGTTGATCAAGCAATTGCAGGCGGCCAATGTCCATGCAGATCCGGCCGAAAAGGCAACCGTGAACGGCGCGTCAGCCCATCCGGCGCCGTTGGCAGGAAGCGGTCGATGAGCCTTCGAAAGCTGCTGCTTCTGCTGTTCGTTCTCGCGGCAAGTCTGGCGCCGTTGAGCGCGATCGCGCACAAGGAAAGCGATGCGTACCTGAGCCTGCGGACGGACCCGGCCAATGATCATCTGATGCACGGCCAGTGGGATATCGCGCTGCGCGATCTCGACTACGCCATCGGTATCGACAGCAACCACGACGGTGCCATCACCTGGGGCGAGGTGCAGGCACGCCGAGGCGCGATCGAGCAATACGCCATGGCGCGCATGGAGGTGAAGGGCGACGGCATTACCTGCGACATGCAGCCCACTGGCCAGAAGATCGACGAGCACACGGACGGCGCCTATGACGTCATCCTTTTCGATGCGGTTTGCGACAAGAACATTCCGAGCAAACTCACCGTCGTCTACAAGCTGATGTACGACCTCGATCCGTACCACCGCGGCATCGTCACCATCCACTCGGGCGACAAGATCGCCGGCGCCGTGCTGGGGCCGAGCAACCCGGTGGCCAGCCTCAACCTGCGCGAGCCGGACCGCTGGGGCGAGTTCAAGAGCTTCATGACCGACGGCATCTGGCATATCTGGACCGGCATCGATCACATCATGTTTCTGTTGTCGCTGCTGCTGCCGGCGGTGCTGATCATGCGTCGTACGGGATCGGGTAAGCGCGGCTGGCGTGCCGGTGGCGCCGTCGCGGAGAGCAGCGGCGCGCTGATGTCGCTGGCGCCATCGACATCGCGCTACCGCTGGGAGCCCGTGGCCAGTTTCTGGCCGGCCTGTCTGGATGTGATCAAAATCGTTTCAGCGTTCAGCCTGTCGCACTCGATCACCCTGTCACTGGCCGTGCTCGGCTATGTGCATGTGCCAAGCCGGCTGGTGGAATCGGGTATTGCGCTGTCGGTGATGGTGGCCGCGTTCAACAACGTCTATCCGCTGGTCAACAAGCGCGTGTGGCTGATTGCGTTTGCTTTCGGCTTTATTCACGGCCTGGGTTTTGCAAGTGCGCTGACCGGTCTGCAGCTTCCGACCGGTGCGATGGTGGCGTCGCTCGGCGGCTTCAGCGTGGGCGTGGAAATCGGGCAGGAGGCCATCGTGCTGGTGTTTCTGCCGTTCGCTTATCTGCTGCGAAAGACCCGCTTCTACCAGGTGGTGATGCTGCGCTGGGTGTCGATGGTGATCATCGTGATCGCGTTGGGCTGGCTGGTGCAGCGGGCGTTCGATATTCTGATTCCAGGATTCAGCGCGATCCTTCCCGCCTGACGCGCCGGCCTTGCGGCGGCGCGTCACCTTGGCCGTTTAGCCGTCCAGTTCCGACCAGCGCTTGTAAGCGGCTTCGAGCTCCATCTGCATCTTCGCTACGGCTTCGTTTGCCTTGGTGATGGCCGCGCTCTCCTGCTTGAAGTAATCGGCCTCGGCCATGGCGTCGCCGTGTGCGGCAATGCCACTTTCAAGCTGCTCGATGCGAAGCGGCAGCTGCTCCAGCTCGCGCTGCTCCTTGAAGCTTAGCTTGCGCTTGGGCGTGCCTGGCGTCGCAGCGGTCGCCGGTGCCGCCGCGGGTTTCCCCGCTGCAGGCGCCGACGTCTTCACGCCTGCGCGCTGACGCAACCAGTCGCTGTAGCCGCCGACGTATTCGCCGATCTGACCCTGACCTTCAAGCACGAGTGTGCTGGACACCACGTTGTCGAGAAACGCGCGATCGTGCGATACCAGCAGCAGCGTGCCCTGATAGTCGGTGAGCAGTTCTTCCAGCAGCTCGAGCGTTTCCACGTCGAGGTCGTTGGTGGGCTCATCCATGATCAGCAGGTTGGACGGCTGCGCGAACAGCTTGGCCAGCAGCAGGCGGTTGCGCTCGCCGCCGGACAGCCGGGTAATCGGCGCGCGCGCGCGTTCGGGCGAAAACAGGAAGTCCTGCAGATAGCCGACGATGTGCTTGCGCTGGCCGTTGAGCTCGATGAACTCGCGGCCCTCGGCCACGTTGTCCAGCGCGTTGAGCTGGTCGTTGAGCTGCACCCGGTGCTGGTCGAAATACGCGATCTGCAGGCTGGTGCCCAGCTCGGCCGTGCCGCCCATCGGCTTCAGGTCGCCCAGCATGATTTTCAGCAGCGTGCTCTTGCCGGCGCCGTTGGGGCCGATGATGCCGATGCGGTCGCCGCGCATGATGGTGGTACTCAGATCCTCGATCAGCACGCGGCCGCCGAAGGCCTGATGCACGTGCTGCAGATCGATCACCTTCTTGCCGGACGACTGCCCGGTCGCCAGCGCCATCTTCGCGTTGCCGGTCAGGTTGCGTCGCTCGGCGCGCTCGTTGCGCAAGGCCTTCAGCGCGCGCACGCGGCCCTCGTTGCGGGTGCGGCGGGCCTTGATGCCCTGGCGAATCCACACTTCTTCCTGCGCCAGCTTCTTGTCGAACAGCGCATTGGCCTGCGACTCGGCGTGCAGGCGCTCTTCGCGGCGGCGCAGGTAGTTGTCGTAATCGCCCGGCCAGTCGGTCAGCGCGCCGCGATCGATTTCGACGATGCGCGTGGCCAGCGCGCGCAGAAAGCTGCGGTCATGCGTGACGAAGATGATGCTGCCGGCGAATTGTTTGAGGAAACTCTCCAGCCAGCCGATCGCTTCGATATCCAGATGATTGGTCGGCTCGTCCAGCAGCAGCACGTCGGGCTTGCGCACCAGCGCCTGTGCCAGCAGCACGCGGCGCTTCATGCCGCCGGATAGCGCGGAAAAATCGGTGTCCGCCGGCAGTTCGAGCTTGGTCAGCACCTCGGTCACGCGGCGGTCCAGGTCCCAGCCGTGCTGCGCCTCGATCTGGGTTTGCACTTCGCCCAGCGCATCGAAGTCGGCTGGCGTGTTCAGCTCGTGCAGCAGGTGGTGATAGCGCGCCAGCAGGTGACCCAGATCGCCCAGCCCTTCGGCAACCACGTCGAACACGCTGCCGGCGGTATTCTGCGGCACTTCCTGCGCCATGCGCGCGATCACCACGCCGCTCTGCACGCGCACCTCGCCGTCGTCGGCATGCAGCTCGCCGGCGATCAGCTTCATCAGGGTGGATTTGCCCTCGCCGTTGCGGCCGACGATGCAGACACGCTCGTTCGCCTCGATCGACAGATCGACGTGTTCAAGCAGGAGGGGGCCGCCGATACTGAAGTCGACGCGTTGCAGTTGGATAAGAGACATAGCCTATTGTAACGGCGTGAGGGGTCTTGCATCCGAAAACCAGCCGAAACTTTCCCAGCGTGTCGCTCCAGTCATCTTAGGGAAAAATGTTGCTGTAACTTTCCCCAACTTTGCTGCCAACAAAAATTACGTGACCGACCTGCTGATTCAATTTGCGAATGTGAGCGTGAAAATCCAGTGCATCGCCGGTGTGATGCAGGAGTTGCTCCGATGACTGCGTTGCGCTGCACTGCGAAACTGCTCAAGGCGATGAAAGCCAGGCCAGTGGCCGAGCCCGCGCCGGCCACGAACCGGTTGGGCGAATGGACGGCCAATCTGGTTCGCGTCGAGCGCATTCAGCGGGTGCTGGCGGTGAGCGAGCCGACCCGGTTTGCGGTGGTGCTGGACGCGGCGCCTTACGCCACGGTGCCCGAGCGTTTTAGCCAGGCCTTGTTCAAAGCGCTGCTGCATCTGGATATTCCAGCGGATATGGCCGCCACCGAGGCCGAGGCGGTCAGGCCCATGGAGCTGGCGAAAACCTCTTCAAAGTCAGTGCTGGGCACGCTCAACCAGTTTGCGTTGGATATCGAGAGCGCTATGTGGCAGGACCGCGCGCATTCGGCTGGGGAACTGACCCGGCTGCTGGCTGACGTGGTGGTGATCCAGCCAAAGCATATTGGCTTTCCGGCCGATCGGGTGCGTGAAGCTTTCGGCCTGCCGCCGCACAGCCCAGGTCAATGGACGGGGTTGCTGCGGCGGGCTGGAGCGCTGGTCGACTGAATCACCGGCGGATAAATCTTCCGACACTTTTGTTTGTCGGCGGCAGCTAGCCTTATTGCGAGCGCTGGAGCGGCAGCGTGTGTTCAAGTTATTCTCGGCAGAAAATTATATCTAACATGGACTTAACTCATTTACCTGAGATATTGCTTATGGATATTGCGCGCGCTTGCCTATACAGTTACGTCACGCGGAAGTTCGCCGCGGCTCTTTTAGTGGGGAAGCCACGTTGTCCATCGCATCCGAAAAATCAGGCCGGCTGTTGAATCGGCTGCGGGGAATGGCTGCGGCGACGGCGTTTGCTGCCCTCGCCCTGGTGGCAGGCGTGGTCCACGCCGGCGGCTACGGTGCCATCGTTATCGACGCCACGACCGGTAAAGTAGTGGAGTCGGTTAATCCCAACGACCAGATTCACCCCGCGTCGCTGACCAAGATGATGACGCTATACCTGGCTTTTCAGGCGCTGCAAAACGGCAAGCTGAAGATCGACCAGCAGCTGCCGGTGTCATCCTGGGCCGCGAACAAGTCCCCGACCAAACTCGGCCTGCGCAACGGGCAGACGGTGTCAGTCGAGGATTGCATCCTCGGCATGGTGACCAAGTCGGCCAACGATGCTGCCACGGTGATGGCCGAAGGCCTTGGTGGCTCCGAAGCGCATTTCGCCGAGATGATGACGGCCCAGGCGCGTCTGCTCGGCATGACCGACACCTATTTCAACAACGCCTCCGGCCTGCCTGATCCCGATCAGCTGACCACGGCGAACGACATGGTCAAGCTGGCCATGGCGTTGTATCGCGATTTTCCGCAGGACTCCCATTATTTTGCGACCAAGGAATTCGTGTTTCGTGGCCACATCGTGCGCGGCCACAACCATCTGATGGATCGCTATCCGGGCATGGATGGGCTGAAGACCGGTTTCACCGATGCGTCGGGCTTCAACCTCGCGTCCACCGCCGTCAGGGACGGCCACCGCTTGTTTGGCGTAGTGCTGGGCAGCCGCACCGCTGCCGGTCGCGATCAGCTGATGGCTCGCCTGCTGGACGACGGTTTCGAGAATCAGCAGACGCCCGCCGTGCTGGTCGCTCAGGCAGCCGGCGTGCGCGAGAGCGCGGCCATGAAGGTTCTCGCCGCGCTGTCGCCCATCGCCACCGCGCAGGCCGACACCTTGCCGGCAACGCGTCCGATGGCAAAGCGCAGTCGCCATGGAGTAAAGAGTGCGCCCGTTGCGCTTGCTCGTCAGGGCCGCCGTCGCGGCAAAGCGGCGCCCACCGTGGTGGCTCGCCGCGGTAGTGCGAGCCGCGCGGCAGCGGCAAGCTGTCCGCGTCGCGGTACGCATTCGCGCAGCAGCTGCCCGCCGCAGCGCCACAGTGCCGGTGGAACAAAACTGGCTGATCGCGGCGGCAACAAGAAGGCGCCCAAGCTGGCCCAGCTGTAGGTTCTGAGCCGGGCCGCGAGGCCTGCGCGCATTACTGGACCGGCAACAGGGCAGGCCGATATAAAACAAAAACCCCGCGGTGACCCGCGGGGTTTTCTGTTTCGGCGAGTCGCCAAGGATGATTGCTTGAACGACTACTTGCGCCGGGTGACTGCTGCTTTCCTGTCCAGACCCGCGTCGGCGCGCAGCGCCTCGGCCTTGTCGGTCTTTTCCCACGAGAACGTCGTGTAGGTCTCGCCGTTGGCATCCTTGACCAGTTGCGGGATGCGGCCGAAGTGGCCGTTGCTGGCGGTCTGCTGATACATCGGGTGGATCAGGTCGAGCATTTTGATGATGCCGTACGGACGCAGGTCGAAATGCTTGCGGATCAGCTTTTCGATCTTGTCGTCGCCGATCTTGCCGGTGCCGAAGGTGGTGACCGAGATGGATGTGGGCTCGGCCACACCGATGGCGTAGGACACCTGGATTTCGCAGCGATCGGCCAGGCCGGCGGCGACAATGTTCTTGGCGACATAACGCGCGGCGTAAGCGGCAGAGCGATCAACCTTGGACGGATCCTTGCCCGAGAACGCGCCACCGCCGTGGCGGGCCCAGCCGCCGTAGGTGTCGACGATGATCTTGCGGCCGGTCAGGCCGCAGTCGCCCACCGGTCCGCCGATGACGAACTTGCCGGTCGGGTTGATGTGGAACTTGGTGCCCTTGTGCAGCAGCTTGGCCGGCAGCACGGGCTTGAGGATCAGCTCGCGCACGCCTTCGATCAGATCCTTCTGCTTCACGCTCGGGTCGTGCTGGGTCGACAGCACCACGGCATCGATGGCCACGGCGACGTCGTTCTCGTAGCGCAGGGTGACCTGGCTCTTGGCGTCCGGGCGCAACCACGGCAGCTGGGAATTCTTCTTTTTGCGAACCTTGGTCTGCTGCTCGACCAGGCGATGCGCGTAGTGGATCGCGGCCGGCATGTATTCGCTGGTTTCGTTGGTGGCGTAGCCGAACATCAGGCCCTGGTCGCCGGCGCCCTGTTCCTCGGGCTTCTTGCGGTCCACGCCCTGGTTGATGTCCGGCGACTGCTTGCCGATGAGGTTAAGCACGCCGCAGGTCTCGCCGTCGAAGCCGACGTCGGAGGAGTCGTAGCCGATATCCACGATCACCTTGCGGGTCAGCGCCTCCAGGTCGATCCAGGCGCTGGTAGTGATTTCGCCGGCAACGATCGCCACGCCGGTCTTCACCATGGTCTCGCAGGCGACGCGGGCGCGCGGGTCCTGCGCCAGGATCGCGTCCAGCACGGCGTCGGAAATCTGATCGGCAACTTTGTCCGGATGGCCTTCGGAGACCGATTCGGAGGTGAACAGGTGGCTGCTCATGGTGTTATATCCTTCCTTTCGGATAAAGAGATAAGTCTTGGCCGGGCATCATACCATCGGCCCTGAATACTTTGCAGCCATGCGCCGCCAAGTAGCGCACTACACGGCGTTGGCAGCTCTGAATAGCCTGGCGATGATGCCGTCAGAGCATGACGCAGCGATTGCGGCCGCCGCGCTTGGCCAGATACATGGCGCTGTCGGCACGGTCGAACGCCGTTTCCGGCGTGTCGCCGGCCCGCAGCGCGGTAAGGCCGCAGGACACGGTGATGGTGACCGGCTTCTGCTGCCACCGGAACTCCACGCGTTCGATGCGCAGGCACAGCGACTCGGCAAGCCGCATGGCGTCCTTGTCGTTCGTGTCTGGCAGCACGATCACGAATTCTTCGCCGCCGTAGCGGGCCAGCAGATCGTCCGGACGCAGGCCGGCACGGAGCTGGTCGGCGACGATGCGCAGGGCGCGGTCGCCGGCGGCATGGCCGCAGCTGTCGTTGATGGTCTTGAAGCGATCGATATCGAGCATCAGCAGCGCGGATGCCTCGCCGCGCTCGTCGATCTGCCGGCAGGCCTGGGCCAGCTGCTGCTCGAACATCAGCCGGTTGGGTACGCCGGTGAGCACGTCCGTGGCAGCGAGCTGCTGCTCCTGGCGCAGGTTCGCCTCCATGACCTGGCATGAGCGTTCCAGATCGCGGATGCGCTGGGTCATCTGCTCGCTGCGCGCCTCCCATTCGCGCTCGCGGCTCTCCTCGCGCTCGCGGAAAACTTTCAGATGCGTGGTGATGGCGCCAAGCCGCGACTGCACCCCGGCCTGCAGTGACGCCATATCGCGCGCCTGCCGCACCTGCTGGCCGAGCGCCTGAACTTCGCTGACCACGCTTCGGTCAAGCTCCTGGCGCGAATCGCTCATTTCGCGACGGCTCTGATCATCGCGCCCCAACTCCCTGGCCAGCTCCTCCAATTGCTCGGTGACCTGAACCAGCAGCCGCTCGGCGGCGGCCCTCTCCGAATGGATGCTGCGGCAATGACGATTGACCAGCCCGGCGAGCGCCTCGGCCTGAATGGCCAGTCCCGACAGGTTGACGCTGCTCTCGATGGCCTGGCGTATCGCACGGATACGGCTATTGGTCACATCCTCCGGCAGCCCCAATCGGTCCAGCAAGGCCAGCAGAATGGCGGCCGCCGGCAATGGCGTGCGCACGGGTGGTTCTTCGGCAGGCTCGAAGCTAGCCGTCAATGCCGGTGCACCGCCCGCAGCCACCGTGACGGGTGGTGCATCG
Source organism: uncultured Methylobacterium sp. (assembly GCA_964658785.1). Taxonomy (GTDB): domain Bacteria; phylum Pseudomonadota; class Gammaproteobacteria; order Xanthomonadales; family Rhodanobacteraceae; genus Rhodanobacter. The sequence goes on along the minus strand of CBAAAD010000009.1, from coordinate 1,504 downwards.
GCCACCCTGGCCGTGGCCGGCATGTCATCGAGCAGCTTGACGGCGTCGGCCAGTTCGGCGAGCAGTGGTTCGAAGGCCTCTTCGTCGAATGGTTCGCGAATCAGGCGGCGTACGCTGTCCAGCGTCGCATCGAGCCGGGCGGAACGGCCGTCGGCCGCGTAGGTGAGTCGGGAGGTCAGCCGCCGCATCAGCGCATCGACCCGCGACCAGCGCGCCTCGCTTTCAATGAGCTTGTCGATAATTTCCGGCGTGGTCATGTCAACGTTGGCGACCTTTGTGCAATGCATGCGATCGGATGTTCCCGCTCATCTTACGCGACGGCAAAAGGCATCGTCATAGCGTCCCGCGATCCGCTCGCGGTAATCGGTCCGGCAGATACGCTGCCGGACCGAAAATGCCTTACCGGTGGCTTATGGCTGCCGAACCGTTTCGATCTGACCGATCTCGGCACGCAGTTGTCGCGTGGCGGTCAGCATGGCCGCCAGTGCGGCGGACACCTCTTCCCAGCCACGCGTCTTCAGACCGCAGTCCGGGTTGATCCACAGCTGCTCCGGTTGCAGCACGTCCAGCGCCTTGTGCAGCAGATCGAGCATCTCCGAGACATCGGGCACGCGCGGTGAGTGAATGTCGTAAACGCCAGGGCCGATGCCGTTGGGATAACGAAAGCGCACAAACGCGTCGAGTAGCTCCATGCGCGATCGGCTGGTCTCGATCGAGATCACGTCGGCATCCATCGCGGCGACCGCTTCGATGATGTCGTTGAACTCCGAGTAGCACATGTGCGTGTGGATCTGGGTGGCGTCGCGCACGCCGCCGGCCGTGATGCGGAAACACTCCACCGCCCACGCCAGATACGCCGGCCAGTCCGCACGGCGTAGCGGCAGACCCTCGCGCAGGGCTGGCTCGTCGATCTGGATTACGCGGATGCCGGCGCTCTCCAGATCGTGCACTTCGTCGCGCAGCGCCAGCGCAATCTGCCGGCATACCGTTTCGCGCGGCAGGTCGTCGCGAACGAACGACCACTGCAGCATGGTCACCGGCCCGGTCAGCATGCCCTTCATGGGTTTGTCGGTCAGCGACTGCGCGTATTGCGACCAGCGCACCGTCATCGGCGCAGGCCGCGCAACGTCGCCGAAGATCACCGGTGGTTTCACGCAGCGCGAGCCGTAGCTCTGCACCCAGCCCAGCTTGGTGAACAGATAGCCGTCCAGCTGTTCGCCGAAGTACTCGACCATGTCATTGCGCTCCGGCTCGCCGTGCACCAGTACGTCCAGGCCAATGTGCTCCTGAAAGCGCACGACGCGTTCGACCTCGGCTTCAAGCACTGCGTCGTAGCCGGCGTCATCGAGCTGGCCGGCACGATGCGCGGCGCGTGCCTTGCGCAGCGCGTCGGTCTGCGGGAACGAGCCGATCGTGGTTGTGGGCAGGGGTAGGAGCGTCAGCGTTTCCGACTGAACGATCTGCCGAGTGGCGTAGGCCGATCGGCGCAGCGTCGCCTGGGGTC
>CBAAAD010000008.1:0-19342 GCA_964658785.1 uncultured Methylobacterium sp. | reverse complement strand
CACCGTCTGCAGGTGGATCAGAACTACACCGCCGTGACCGCGGCCTGCCTGATGGTGCGCAAGTCCGTGTATGACGACGTCGGTGGACTGGACGAGCGGGATTTCAAGGTTTCCTACAACGATGTCGATTTCTGCCTGAAGGTGCATCAGGCCGGCTATCTCATCGTGTGGACCCCGTATGCGCGGCTGATGCACGAAGGCAGCGTGAGCCAGACCAAGGTCGACAAAACCGCGCAGGAGGCCAAACAGAAACGCTTCCAGGGCGAACAGAACGTGATGTACCGCAAGTGGCTGCCACTGCTCGCGCGCGACCCTGCCTACAGCAGCAACCTGAGCATCGATGGCATCGGCTTCGAGCTGGATCAGCAGCGCAACAAGGCGTGGCAACCGTTTGTACAGCCGCTGCTGCCGCGCTTGTTCTGCGTCGCCGCCGACGAGACCGGCTGCGGCCATTACCGTATCCGCCAGCCGTTCGACGCCATGCAGCGCGAGGGGCTGGCCGAAGGCATGGTCGCCGCCGAGCATTTGCTGCCGGTGGCGATGGAGCGCTTCCAGCCGACCGCACTGATATTGCAGCGGCAGGTCAGCGATACGCAGATCAAGCTGCTGGAAAATTATCGCGACTTTTCGCGCGCGTTCCGGGTCTACGAGCTGGACGACTACCTGCCCAATATTCCGGTCAAGAGCGCGTTCCACAACGTCATGCCCAAGGACGTGATGAAATCGCTGCGCCGGGCGATTGGTACGGTCGACCGTTTCGTGGTGTCGACCGCGGTGCTGGCCGAGCAGTTCAAGGGGTTTCACACCGATATCCGCGTGGTCGAAAACCGGCTACCGCCGGCGTGGTGGAGCGAGCTGAAAAACCAGCGACGCATCAGCACGAAACCGCGCGTGGGCTGGGGCGGCGGAGCAAGCCATCGCGGCGATCTGGAACTGATCGCCGACGTGGTGCGCGATCTGGCCAGTGAAGTGGAGTGGGTGTTCTTCGGCATGTGCCCGGACAAGCTGCGGCCGTATGTTCACGAGTTCCACGCGGGCGTGCCGATCGGGGAGTACCCGGCCAAGCTGGCCTCGCTCGATCTCGATCTCGCGCTGGCGCCGCTGGAAGACAACGTGTTCAACGCCTGCAAAAGCAATCTGCGCCTGCTCGAATACGGCGCGTGCGGCTTTCCCGTCGTTTGCAGCGACATCGTCTGCTACGACAACGACCTGCCGGTGACGCGCGTCAAGAACCGCTACAAGGACTGGATGGCCGGTATTCGCATGCACCTGGACGACATGGATGCAACCGCCCGCGCCGGCGACGACTTGCGCGATGCGGTACACCGCAACTGGATGCTCAGGGGCGAACACCTGCTGAACTGGCGTAGCGCGTGGCTGCCCGACTGACGCACCACCTCGGGGACCGGCCCGCGCAAGGGGCGCGGGGCCGCCTTGATCGGTGCGCTCCTGAGCTTGGATGCGCCAACCCGGGATTCACTAACCGGGATGGATCAACCCTGGATGTAGTTGAACAGGCTCAGCGACTGCACCTTGGCGAATACCTGCTGCGAAGCCTGCAGGGCCGTGGATTGCAGCGATAGATTGCTGATGGCGGTGGCCATATCGACGTTCTGCACATCCGACAGCGCACCCTGGTAGGTGACATTGAGGTTGGCGTAACTGGTCTGCTGCGCCTGCAGCGTATCCAGCCGGCCGCCGACGGCGACCTGGGTGCTGCCCACCGTGTTCAGCGCCTGGTTGAGTGATTCCAGCTGGCGATTGAGCGTGTTGTTGAGCGCGGTGGAATTGCTGCCGCCCTGCAGCGCATTGATCATGTTGTTGAGCGTGCTGAAAACGTCCTGAGTATTCTGCGCGCCACCGGATTGCAGACTGACCGTATCGCCCGCCGCCGGCGTGCCGGTAAGCGTGATGGACGCGCCGTTGATGCTGATCGAATCGCCGTTGTTGTAAGTGCCGGCAATCGGATTGCCGTTGGCATCGTTGACCGGATTGCCGCTGGCGTTGGTCACCGTATAAGCGCCGTTGGCGCCGAAGGTAATGGTGTCGTTGATCGGTCCGGCAGCGGTGGCCGCACTCCATGCGTTGGCGTCGCTGACCGCGTTGCCGCCCACGACCAGCGTGCCGGTATTGCTGGCGCCGGCGCTGCTCACGAACGAGCCGTTACCCGCCGGAATGTTCATCAAAATAGCGCTGCCGGCGTCGCTATTGGCGATCTGCGCGGCATGGTCGCCGACCGAGGTAAACGACTGCGTATCGTTGCCGTGGTAAGTCACCGTGCCGTCGCTGTTGAGCGTGAACGGCGAACTGGTGGTGCTGGTGCCGGCGAACAGCGACGTGCCGTTGCCGTCGGTGGTGTTGGCTTGCTGCACCAGCGCGTCGCGGATTTGCGTGAGCTGGGTAGCGATGCCGCTGCGATCGCTGGAGGAAAGCGCGCCGTTGATCGCCTGCAGGCCAAGATCGTTGGCGCTGTTGAGCAGGCTGGTGACCGAACTGAGCGCGTTGGTTTCCGTCGACAGCCGCGTGGTGGCGCTGTCGATATTGCTGGAATACTGCGTGTTGCTGGCCAGGATATGACTCAGGGTCACCGCCTGCGCCGCGCCGGTCGGGTCGTCGGAGGCCACCGAGATGCGCTTGCCGCTGCTCACCTGATTCTGCGTGGCGGCCAGGGCTGCCTGCTGGTTCAGCATGGTGTTGAGCGATTGCTGGTAGGTCCAACTGGTGGAGATTCGCATCATCGCCGTTACCCTCGAAGCGCCGTAATCAGGCTGGTAAAAATGGTTTGTGCCGCCGAGATCACCTGGGCCGATGCCTGATAGGCCTGTTGAAACTTCACCAGGTTGGCCGCCTCCTCGTTGAGGTTGACGCCCGAGACGCTCTGCTGATTGCCCAGCGCCTGGTTGTAGAGGCTGGTCTGCGTGGTCAGGTTGGCGGTAGCCAGGCTTCCGGCCGAGCCAACCTGCGCGGTGAGGTTGGCGTAACTGCTCACGACGCTGGTGTTGCCGCTATCGAGCACGCCTTTATTCGCCAGCGCCGCCAGCGCCAGGGCGTTGGTGTTGTCGTTGAGCCCGTTGGTGTTAGCCGCCACGCTGAAACTGTCGCCGCTGGCGGGGGTGCCACTGAGGGCCAGACTCCAGCCGTCGGCGCCGATCGACTGGCCGGCGGTATACGTGCCCGTGGTCGTGTTGCCGCTGCCGTCGACAATGCTGTAAGCGCCGCCGGCGCCAAAGGTGACGGTGGCGCCGGAGAGCAGGCTGGCGTTGCCTGCATTGGTGACGCTGACCGCGCCGGCCACGCCCGTGCCTGCGTTGGTTTTCGCCGCGCTTGCCGTCAGCGCGGCGGCGGCGGCAATGCCGCGGGGATCGGTCAGGCTGACGCTTAAGGAGGCTGCCGCGGCGCGCGTCGGCTGGATTTCGTAGCTGTCGCCCACCTGCGCCGTGCCGGCGGTCGTGAACGTCAGCCCCGCGGCCGACAGCGTGCCGTTGGCGTTGGCCGTCAGCGGCACTTGCTGACCCGTGGTGGTGGCCAGGCTCCAGCCGTTGGTACCCGTGCCGGTGCCGCTGTAGCGCAACACGTAATCCGCGCTTGTCAGCTGTGAGACGTCGCTGAGCGCGGCCGTGACGGTAGCTCCGCCGCTGGCGTTATTGCTCGATGGCAGCACATTTGGCGCGGCGACGCTGAAGATCGCCTTGCCCTGCTGGCCGTTCAAATCCAGCCCCTGCGCCTGCTGGCTGTTGACGCTGGTGGCGAGCGCCAGCGCCGATTGGCCCAGCTGATTCTGCGTGGCGTTCAGCGTGTTGTCGCGGTAATTGATCAATGCGCCGAGCGTGCCGCCGCCGACCTGCGAGGTGACGTCGTTGCCGGCGCCGTTGTAGACGTCGGTCGCGGTGGGATCGTAGGGGTTGCCCTTCGCTGACAGCGCGTAGGACTGATTGCCGCTGACCAGCGTCTGCCCAGACGACGAGTACACGCTGACCGAACCGTCGCCCTGGGACACCACCGACACGCCCATGAGGCCGGACAGCGTCTGCACCGCCGTGTCGCGTTGATCCAGCAGGTCGTTCGGGGTGCCTGTCACACCGGTCTGGCGGATCTGGCCGTTGAGCGTGGCGATCTGCGCAGCCACCGTGTTGATGCTGGTCACGGTGTTGCCGATCTGGCTGTTCACCTGCGTCTGCTGCTGAGCCAGCTGCTGACCCAGCGTGCTGTAGACGCCGGCCAGCGAAGTGGCGTTGCCGAGCAAAGCCTGCCGCGTCGGCACCGTGCTCGGGGAGCCAGCTACCGTGCTGAAGCCTCCGTAGAACGTGTCCAGCGAACTCTGCAAGTTGCCGCTGTTGCTGAGCAGGCTGTTGAGGGTGGATGCCAGACCATTGGCCGTGGTCGCACCCTGGAGGTTCGAGTTGCTGCTCCACAACGCGCTGGTCAGATACTGGCTGTAGGCCCGCTGCACGGACAGCACGTCCACGCCGCTGCCAATCGTGTACTGCCCGTTGATCTGCGAGACGCTTTCCACCTGCTGCACGCTCTGACGGCTGTAGCCGGGCGTGCTGGCATTGGCGATATTGTTGCTCACCGTGGTGAGCGCCACCTGCGCGGCGTTCAATCCGGAGATGCCGGTGCTGAGCATGTTTGACATGAAGCGTTACCTCTAAAGACAGGCTCTGGACTTACCGATCCGGCTGACATGCGCCACAGGGCATGCTCAGGGTGTCGGCCCGGAAAGGGTTTTCTTGAGCGCATCGAGCGCCTGACGCATCATCGGGCTGTTGGCAATGGAGGCCACTTTGGACGCGTAATCCGGGTCGGTGGCGTAGCCGCCCTCGATCAGCGCGTGCGCGTATCCGAGGACGTCGTCGCCATGGCCCCGCGCGGCCGCATAGCGCGGGTTTTTGTTGATGAGGTCGGCAAAGTCGGCCAGCGAGTCTGCCGACGAGTGGTAGCTGCGGAACTGGGCCTGTTTGCGCACGGCGACGCCGCCCTCGTATTCCAGCGTGGGCACGTTGACGCGCTCGCCTTCCCAGCTGTTGCCCGCCTTGATGCCGAACAGGTTGAAGCTGCTGCTGCCATCGGGATGCTTGGGCATGTGCTTGCCCCACTGCGTTTCCAGCGCAGCCTGGGCCAGCACGGTGCGCACCGACAGGCCGAGCTGCTTGGCCACGATGCTGGCCTGCGGCGCGAGTTCGCGCACGAACTCCTCGGCGCTGGCCGGCAGCCAGGACATCAGCGTACGCCCGGCCGAGCGCGTCGCGTCGGCCACTTCATAAAGGCGCTGGCGCCAGCTGTCGACCAGGCCGGCCGCGGCCGGATCGCCCGGCGCGTGATTCGCCTGGGCGCTTTGCGCATCCTTGCCGCCGAGCTGACGCAGCAGCATGTCGGCGATGCCCAGGCCCTTGCCGTGCTGGGAAAGGTCCAGCGACAGCTGCTGATCGAACATGTCCCGCCACTGGTCGCCGGCCTGACTGTCGAACAGCGAATCGCCGAAGCTGGCCGAGCGCATCGACTTGAGCATCATCTGCGTAAAAATCGACTCGAACTGTTTGGCGACCGCCGGCAGGGTGGATTTGCTGTCGGTTTGCGCCTGCTGACGCAACGCATTGAACCCGGACAGATTGGTCCAGGTGCTGAGCGTCTGGGCGCCTGCATTCGCCGGCACGTCCATCAGATCACCACCAGATCGGCGTGCAGCGCTCCGGCCTGTTTCAGGGCCTCCAGAATGGAGATCAGATCGCTCGGCGTCGCGCCGACCTGATTGACCGCACGCACGATCGAATCGAGGCTCACGCCCGGCCCGAACTTGAACATGTGTGCGCCATCCTCGCTGACCGAGACATTGCTGTTCGGCACAACCGCGGTCTGACCGCTGCTGAACGCATTGGGCTGACTGACCTGCGGCTGCTCGCTGATGGTGACCTGGATCGCGCCATGCGCCACCGCCGCCGCGGTCACCCGCACATCTGAGCCGATCACGACGGTGCCGGTACGCGAGTTGACCACCACCCGCGCCGGCGCGTCGCCGGGTTGCACATCAAGCGATTCGATCGAGCCAAGCCACGCCACGCGCTGACCCGGATCAAGCGGCCCACGCACGGACACCGAGCCGCCATCCAGCGGATGCGCCGTGCCGGCACCGTACGAGCGATTGATTGCTTCGGCGATGCGCGCCGAGGTGGTGTAGTCCGACGTGTTCAAGTTGAGAACCAGGTCGCCGCCGGCACCGAAAGACGACGCCACGCTGCGTTCCACCATTGCGCCATTGGGCACGCGACCGCTGGCGGAAATATTGATCTGTACGCTGGAGCCGCTTTTACCCTGGGCACTGACGCCGCCCACGACGACGCTGCCCTGCGCCATCGCATACACGCCGCCATCCGCGCCGCGCAGCGGCGTCATCAGCAGCTCGCCGCCGCGGATGCTCTTGGCGTTGCCGATCGACGCCACGGTGATGTCGATGGTCTGACCCGGCTTGGCAAACGGCGGCAGCTCGGCCGTGATGGTCACGGCCGCCACGTTTTTCAGCTGCGGCTGCACCGTGGCCGGCACCGACACGCCAAACTGCTTGAGCATGTTTTCCAGGCTCTGCGTGGTGAACGGCGCCTGCGTGGTCTGATCGCCGGTGCCGTCCAGACCCACGACCAGGCCGTAGCCAATGAGCTGATTGCTGCGCACGCCGGCCACCGCGACCAGGTCACGCACCTTGTCCGCATGCGCCAGGGGCGCGCAGAGCAGCGCAAGCAGCAGACCGAAGGCCATGCCGATGCGACCGGGAAACTGCTGCCAGCGAGACGTCGTGGTCATCAGTAGGGCATCCACTTGGAGTTGAAGAAGCGCGACAGCCAGCCCTGCGTATTGGCATCGGCCAGGGTGCCGCGTCCGGTATAGGCAATACGCGCGTCGGCCACGCGGGTGGAGGAAACCGAGTTGTCCTGCTCGATGTCCTGCGCGCGCACGATGCCGGAGATGCGCACCAGTTCCTGGCCCTGGTTGATGGTCAGCCACTTTTCACCGCGCACCAGCAGATTGCCGTTGGACAGGCGCTGCGCCACGGTCACGGTCAGCGCGCCGCTGAGCTGGTTGCTCTGCGTGCTGCTGCCATTGCCATCGAAGCTGCGCGCCGCGTTGGTGCTGGTGTCGGCGGCCTTGCCGCCGATCGTGAGCGACTGCCCCAGGATGGTCGGCGCGCCAATCGTGCTCTTGTCGGTCTTGCCGGTACTGGTTTCGGATTTCTTGCTGGCCTGCGTGCTCTCGACCAGATTGATGGTGAGAATGTCGCCGATGCGGTGCGCGCGCGCGTCGGTGAACAGCTCCATGTTCTGCATGTCGTGATAGATCGCGCCATCGGCCTGGGTCGCCGGCGGCGGCGCGGCGGGCGGCGTTGCCGCCCAGTTGCCGTCGTCCGGGTGGGTGGGCTCCATGACGCAGCCGGCCAAGGTGGCCAGAGCCACCACCAGGAGGAGACGAACGAATAAGAAAGGCAGGCGCGACATGACGGAACTCAGGTTTTGTTGATGACGAACTGCAGCATGTCGTCGACGGCGCTGATCGACTTGGAATTCATTTCGTAGGTGCGCTGCGCTTCGATCATGTTGACCATTTCCTCGACCACGTTGGTGTTGGAAGACTCCAGCGAACCCTGGGCCAGCGTGCCCATGCCGTTGACGCCGGCCTGGCCGGTTTGCGCCGTACCGCTGGACGCGGTTTCGAGGTAAAGGTTCTGCCCCATCGCCTGCAGGCCGGCCGGATTGATGAAGTCGGCCAGCTGGATCGTGCCGACGGTAGCCGGCGCGGTGGAGCCGTTCGTGGTGGCCGTCACGGTGCCATCGGTACCGATCGTGAGGCTCTGCACGTTGCTGGGCAGCGTGATCGCCGGCGACAGCGGGTAACCGTCGGCCGTGACGATCTGGCCGGTGCTGTCCTGATGCAGCGAGCCGTCCCGCGTATAGGCCACGCTGCCGTCGGGCAGGCTCACCTGGATAAAGCCGCGGCCCTGCACCGCCACGTCGAGCGAGTTGCCGGTTTGCGAAATCGCGCCCTGGGTAAACAGCTTCTCGCTGCCGGCCACTTTTACGCCGGTACCGAGCAGAAGACCCGAGGGTGATTGCGTCTGCTCGGTGGTCTGGCCGCCGGGCTGGCCTTCGTTCTGGTACATCAGATCCTGAAACGACGGCCGGGAGGTTTTGAACCCGGTGGTGCTGGCGTTGGCCAGGTTGTTCGAGATCACGTCCATCCGCGTCTGCTGCGCGTCGAGGCCGGTCTTGGCGATCCAGAGAGAGGAAAACATGGCTTACTCCAAGTGCGTGGTGGCGAGGCGACCGCGGTCAGCTCGTCTGCAGTAGTTTGGTGCTGGCGTCGGAATTGTCTTCGGCCGTCTTGATCGATCGCACCTGCATTTCGTACTGGCGCGACAGCGAAATCATCTTGACCAGCTCCGACGATGGATTGACGTTGCTGCCTTCGAGCGCGCCGGGTGTCACCAGCACGCTGGGATCGGGGGTGGCCTGGCCACCGCCGACGACGTGCATCAGCCCGTCCGGCCCCTTGTTCAACTGACCGGGATCGGCGGTGACCAGCTTGATCCGGTCCACTTCCGCGACGGTGCTTGGCCCCTGCCCCAGCGGTACGGTGGATACCGTGCCGTCGTTGCCGATGCTGATCTGCGCGCTGTTGGGTACGCTGATCGGACCGCTGTTGCCCAGTACCGGGTTGCCCCGTGCGTCCGTAAGCGCCCCATCGGCGGTCAGCTGCAGATCACCGGCTCGCGTATAAGCCTCGCTGCCGTCCGCTGCCTGCACGGCAATCCAGCCGCTGCCGCGCACAGCGATGTCCAGCGATCGACCGGTGGCCAGCGGCGTGCCCTGCGACTCGTCTTCGCCGATGCCCTGCGCCACCGCGTTGATCCGCGTCGCCGCGCCGTCGCCCAGCACCGGAATGCTCTGGAAGGCGCTCAACTCGGTTTTGAAGCCGACCGTGGATGCGTTGGCCAGGTTGTGGCTCACCGCATCCTGCGCCTGCATCGTCTGCGTGGCGCCGGTCATCGAGATGTAGACGGAGCGATCCATGGCGGCCGATTACCTGGACACGGCCTGGAACAGCGTGGAGGCCAGCGTGTTGTCTGTTCCCAGCACCTGGGCATTGGCCTGGTAGTCGCGCTGCGCCTGGATCATGTCGACCAGCTGGGAGGTGGTATCGGACGTATTGGAACTCTCCAGGGCGCCTGACTGCACCGTACCGAACTGGCCGGTGCTGGCCGAGCCCATGATGGGGGAGCCCGACGCCGAGCTGGCCTTCCAGCTGGTGTCACCGATCTGATCGAGGCCGCCCAGGTTGGTGAAATTGGCCAGCGCCACCTGACCGAGCTGGCTGCTCTGACTGTTCGAGTAATACGCCGTCACGACGCCTTTGTTATCGATGTTGATCGACGACAGCGTGCCCGCCTGGAAACCGTTCTGGGTGGTCGAACCGGCGGAATAGGCCGTGCCGAACTGGGTCGTGTTGGCCAGGTTGACCGTAATGGTTGCCGGAAACGTGGCGCCGTTGGTCGGCTGGGTCGGCGTGAACGAAAGATTGCCGCTGGCCGGCGTCGCCAGCTGGCCCGAGGTATTGAACGTGATCGCCTGGGTGCCGGCGCTGGCGCCGTCGATGTACAGGCTCGCGTTCCACGCGTTGTTGCCGGTCTTGGTGTAGTAGGTCGTGGCCTGATGCGCACCGCCCTGCGAGTCGTATACCGTCAGCGAGGTGGCATTGTTATAGGTCGTCGAATCGCTCGGGTTGAACGGCGTATTGGTCGGAATGGTGGCGCTGGAGGGCAGGTTCGCCGTGATGCTGATGCTGCTGGTCGCCGTGGCGTTGCTCTGCGCCGTATTGAGCTGCAGATTGCTCAGCGAACTGGTGTCGAAACCGCCGGCGCCGTTGGGCGCATAGACCTGCAGGCGCTCGCCCTGCGCGTTTTCCACGAAACCCGTCGCCGCGTCCGTATGGAAATCGCCGTTGCGCGTATACGACACGCCGTCGCCCTTGTTGACGGCGAAAAATCCGTTGCCGCTGATGGCCAAATCCAGGCTGTTGTTGGTGGTCTGGATGTCGCCTTGGGCAAACTGCTGCTCCACGCTGGTGAGGCGGGCGCCGCTACCGACGGCGGTGGCAGCGAGGTTGAGTCCGGTCACCGAAAAGACATCGGCGAATTCGGCGCGCGAGCCCTTGAAACCGGTGGTGCCGGCGTTGGCGATATTGTTGGAGATGACGTTGAGGTCGGACTGTGCGGCGATGATGCCGCTGAGCGCTTGATTGAGAGCCATGCTGATTTCCTCGAAAAGTGATTGGCGAAGATCAGTTGATCTGCGCGACCTGAGTCAGCGGAACGCCGCCGATGCCCGCCACCTGCAAATACGTACCCGTGCCACTACCGCCGTACCCCACGCCCGTCACGGTGCCGGAGGCATAAGTCGTCAGTGCCGTTGTGCTGCCGGCATTGTTGGCCGCCAGCGCGTAGGTTCCCGGCGGAACCGGTCCACCGTTGTTGTCCTTGCCGTCCCAGCTGAAGTTCGCCAGCCCGGGCTGCTGCGTACCCAGATCGATCGTGCGCACCACGGTGCCGGCGCCATCGACGATCTGCACCTGAATATCCCCGGCGTTGCCGACATTGACGCCGCCGTTCACGGGCGTTGTGCCGTCGTAGGTTGCGGTGCTGGAAGGCACCATCACATGGCGTCCCACCAGATTGCTCGAGCTGAGCACCTGCGAGGTCTGCAGCGAGCTGCCCAGCGAGCTGCTCAGTGCCTTCACGTTGGTGTCCAGATCCTGCGTCGCCGACAGCTGGCTGAACTGCGCCAGCTGCGAGGCGAACTGCGAGTTGTCCATCGGATTGGTGGGGTCCTGCGCCTGCAGCTGCGTGGTCATCAGCTTCAGAAAATCCGCCTGGTTGAGCTGGGAACCTGAAGCCGGCGTTGTCGCCGTGCTGCCACTCAGGCTCAAGGTGCTTGGATTAGTGGATGAAACGCTGCCGATGCTCACGGATGATTCCTCTGGTTAACTGCCGAGTTGGATCGTCTTGAGCGCCAACTGCTTGGCGCTGTTCATCACTTCAACGTTGTTCTGGTACGAGCGCGACGCTGAAATCATGTTGACCAGCTCGTCGATCGGATTGACGTTGCTGCCATACACCGTGCCATTGGCATCGGCCATGGGATTACCGGGCTCGTAGCGCGAGGCGACCGGCTGCTGGCTTTCGGTGACGCCGAGCATGCGCACGCCGTTGGTGCCCTCACTGGCATCCTGCGTGACAGAGCCCGCTGGCGCGCTCTGTGTCGGAGCGAACAGAAGCTCTTTCGCGCGGTAGGCGGAGTCCGGACTGTTGCTGACGCTGTCGGCGTTGGCCAGGTTGCTGGCCACCGTATTGAGGCGCAGCGACTGCGCCGCCATGCCGGAACCGGCGGTATCGAAGATCTTCATGAGTGACATCAGCCTGCTCCTCCGGTGATGGCCAGGCGCAGCGTCTGAATGGTCGAGTTGATGAAGCTCAGACTGGCCTGATAGTGGACGGTATTCGCCGCGAACGCGGACTGTTCGACCTGGGTATCGACGGTGTTGCCGTCCATGCTCGGCTGCATCGGCACGCGATACTTGAGGTCATCGGTACTGGCGCTGCTGGCATCGATCTGTCCTGGCGTCGGCGTATTCATGGCCAGGTGGCCGGATTCGCCGCCGCTGATCTGCTGCAACGCGGCGCGAAAATCCATATCGCGCGCCTGATAGCCAGGCGTGTCCGCATTGGCCAGATTGGAGGCAATGACTTCGGATCGGCGCTGCCACACGGCGAGCGCCGGTGCGTTCAGTCCGAACACGCTATCGGTAGTGATGGTCATGGGCAAACTCCCTGCGGCGAAGGCCGCCGAAAAATCAGGAGCAAATTGCATGCCATACCGACATAGCGTTGCAGGGCGGCGATTTAGCACCCCGTAAAACCCACACAGCCGCCCGTTTACCCCCGATGGCGACGGTATACCGACAGTCGGGGACGAAATCCCGACGCTGTCCGACTCAGCGGGCCGGCGTCAATTTGTTGACGTGGCCAACAGCTCCAGCACCGTCTGCGCAAGCAGGTCCGGTTGAAATTTGGCAATAAATCGATCCGCACCCACGTCGCGCACGATGGATTCGTTGAACGCGCCACTGAGAGAACTGTGCAGCACTACCTTCATCCGTCGCAGAGCGGGCGAATCGCGAATGGCCCGCGTCAGCGCATAGCCATCCATGCACGGCATCTCGATGTCGGAGACCACCAGATCGATGCCTTCGCCTTCCGGCGCGTCCGCCTCTTCGAGCAGGCGGTCGAGACCTTCGCGACCGTTGAAGGCGACGACGCAATCGAGATGCATCTGGCGAAAGATGCTGAGCAGGCGCTGCCGAGCCACCAGTGAATCGTCCACGACCAGAATCCGGCGCGGGCGACTCGACGCCTGTTCGGCGGCCTGCTGCAGGCGGCTGGACAGCTCCACCGCGGGATCATCGATGCTGACCAGCACCTGCTCCACATCGATAACCGCCATCAGCTGACCGTCGATGCGCGTTACCGCACTCACCCGGTTGCCAAATCCGAGGGCGGAGGACGGTGTTTCCAGCGACTCACCGGTGCAATGCACGATGCGCTGAAAGTCAGCCACCAAAAACCCCTGCACCGAGCGACTGAATTCGGTCACCACGAGGTGAGCGGAGTCCAGCGCCGTCAACGGCGGGTAGCCCATCACCACGCCAAGATCGATCACCGCAATGGTTTTCCCGCGGTAGTCGCAGCTGCCGGCGAGCAGGGCATGCGCGCTGGGCAGTCGTTCCAGCGCCGGCTTGCGCAACACCTCGCGGACCTTGAATACGTTGATACCAAACAGGTGGGCATCGCCCAGCCGAAACAACAGCATAGCCACCCGATTGTGGCCGGCCAGCCGTGTGTGGCTTTCCACGCTTTCCAACAGAGGTGCAGCAGCCATACGAGTTCCTTTGACGACGGCGGCCGGCTTTCACCACGGCCTATCGGTGGCTATCGGCCGGCCCGCGCGCGGACTTGAGCGGTTTCATCGCGTCGCCCTTCCACCGGGCTGCCGTCTTCGGCGCCATCGGCGCAGGCTCCATCCAGCGGCCTGACCACGTTGTGTCAACCTCGGTTGGGCGATGGCATGTGCCTTGCTTGCTCAAGTTTTCACGCTTCCAGACGATCTTTGGTTGACGACCTTTAGGAATTGCCTTGCTTATGAGCCTGATCCGCAGCCAGCACCTGGCAGCCCTGACGCAAGCCGCGCTCGCCGGAAACGAGGCGCAGCTGGCCGCATTGAGTCACCGGCACCCCGCCGCCGCACGCGCGCTGGCACCACTGCTGGCGCGGCTGGCGCCGCGTCCGCCCGCCGCCGTCGCGCTGCAATCGCTGGAGCAGCAGAGTCTGGTGCTGAACAACGCACAGGCGCTTCAGCGCGAGCAGACCTCGCTGGAGCAATCGGCCGGCGAATGCCGCGATGGCGTCAGCCGTTTGACGGACGGCACAGCCGGTATCACGACGGGTTTACAGCAAGTGCAGGGCAGCCTTGATGCGGCCGGCGCGGCCGGCGACTGCAGCCAGGGCACGGTCAGCGAGTTGAACGGTCAGCTGCGGCTGCTGCGCAGCGCGCTGTCGGCAATGAATCACAACCAGAGCCACCTCGCCAAACAGGTGGCCCAGATCCGCGCCCTGACGACCAACGTGCAGGAAATCGCCCATCAGACCAATCTGGTGGCGCTCAACGCCGCCATCGAAGCGGCGCGCGCTGGCGAAGCCGGCCGCGGATTTGCCGTTGTCGCTGACGAGGTCAAGCAACTGGCCGAAAAAACCGCGCTGGCAACTGCCGAGATCGAAGGCGTGACCGTCTCCATCGGCGAGTTTTCGCTGCATATGGACAGTGATGTGCAGGCCGTACTGCAGCGGCTCGAACGCGCCCAGAACGGCATCGGCACGGCTGAAATCCAGCTGCAGCAAAGCAAGGACGCCCTGCAGTTGGCGCGCGGCCGGCTGCACACGCTGCGCGAGAGCCAGGACGGCTTACAGGTTCGCGCCACCGCCATGCAAGCCTCGCTTGGCGTACTTCAGCGGCGCACCAACGAGGTGCGTCGCCATGGCGAAGGGCTCAATCGCGCCGCCGTACTGGGGCACCGGCTGTGCCTGAGCTGGCTGGAGAGCGAGAGTGGCGACGATCTGGCCAGCCTCAGCCTCACCGTGCGCGAATCCGTGCAGGGCCTGCGCCAGGGCATGGAGCTGGCGCTGCAGGAACCCAATGCGCTGGACCGTCGCTGGTTTGACACCGATGCACTTCAACGCAGCATGAGCCGACTGGCGGCACGTCACGGCGGCCATGCGGCCAGCCAGACCTTGCGCGACTCGGCCGCCCGCCTGCATGAGCAGGGCAATGCCTTTCTCGAACTGCTGGGCAGCGGCCAGCTCGATCAGGCCGCCCAGCTGTCGAGGAGTTTCGAGAGCGAGCGCGAAGCGCTGAATGTTCACCTCGCCAGCCTGCTGGCGGACGACCGCCCATGAAGCGGCCGCCGCTCGTCGCTGTGCTGCTGACGTTGGCCATGACCACAGCCGCTGCGCACGCGTCGGACATGGCGACCGACGTGCGCGCCGCTGCCGAGCACGCGGTGCACGCGCAATACGATCAGGCCGGCGGACGGCTGGTGATCGTGCCGGAAACGCTGAACTCGCGTCTGCGGCTGGCCGCCTGTGGGCAGGCGTTGCAGGCGCGCCTGCCCACCGGTCAGCGGGTCAGCTCGCGCGTGGCGGTATCGGTGAGCTGCCCGACCCAGGCCGGATGGACCATCCGCGTGCCGGTTCAGCTGCAGATTTACCGTCAGGTGCTGGTCACGACCCGCCCGCTGGCGCGCGGAGACAGCGTCGGCGCAGGCGACGTGCACACTGAGGAGCGCGACATCACCCGGCTGGGCTATGGCTACGTGGAAAGTCTGGAACAGATTGCCGGCCGTTCGCTGGCGCGTCCGTTGAATGCAGGGACCGTGCTTCAGCCGGGCCAGCTCAACGGTCGCGAAATGGTGCGGGCCGGGGATCAGGTGGAGCTGGTTGCCCAACTCGACGGCATCGAAGTGCGCACCACCGGCCAGGCGCTGGACGGTGGCGACACCGGAGCGCGCCTGCGCGTGCGCAACGGGCACTCGGGGATGATTGTGCCCGGCGTCGTGCTCGCAGCCGGCCAAGTGAAGGCGTTACCGTGACCGGCGATTGAAAGCATACTTGCGTCGGGTCGGCGACCCTAAAGTTTCTTGCGCAGATGCCGATAAGCCCATTACAGGGGCTCACCGCACTAGAGAATCCTACCTATGAACACAACCATTACACCCAACGGATTGCCTGCCCTGCCGCAGGCAAAGACCAGTCAGGGCAGCGCCGGCAACCAGGCCAGCAGCGCCAGCGCGAGCGGTACGGCGTCGCCGCAGGCTGGCGACAGCCTCAAGCTGACCGACTCGGCCCGGGCGTTGCACCAGGCGACCAGCGTGAATACGCAAAGCCCGGTCGATACGGCCAAGGTCGAGCAGATTCGCCACGCGCTGGCCAACGGCAGCTATAAAGTGGACGCCGGCAAGATTGCCGAACGTCTCTCGTCGATCGAAAGCCAGATCAACGGTACGTCATGACCGCCCCGCTGCAGGCCGAACTCGACGCCGCCCTGCATGCCATCGTCGATGACATGCGGTCGGCCACCGCGCAGCTGATCATCGTGCTGGAGGAAGAGCGCGGCGCGCTCAACCGCGCCGATGCCGAGGCGCTGAACCGCGCCGGCGAAGCCAAGCAGATGCTGATGCTGAGGCTTGAGCAGCTGGACGCCGAGCGGCTTCACCTGAGCGCCGCGTCGGCACACGCAGCGCAAACGGTGAGCCAGGCGTGGAACGAGCTGCTCAAGACGCTGACCGAATGCCGGGACAAGAATCAACGCAACGGTGCTCTCGTCGGCCAGCGGCTCGCGCAGGTGCGCCAGGCACTTTCCGTATTGACCGGCAGCGGCCATGAAACTGGCCTTTACAGTCACAGCGGAGCCCTGCATAGCGGACACCGCTCGCTGCCTCTGGCCGAAGCCTGAGCGGTGCGGCGTACTTCGCGCGCAGCGGCAACCGTGTTGTTGGCAACGTCCGGCAACAACGACGAACTTGCACGAGCTGACCAGACATCATGAGTTCAACCGCCGTCAGAACGAAGAACCGCGACGATACCGGCCAATTTGACGGCGATCGGCCGCTGCCGATCGTGCGCAGCCCGATGCTGGACAGCCACGGTCAGCTGGTGGCTTACGAACTGCTGTTTCACCGTGACGAACTGGGCGCCGATGCCGAAGCGACGCTGATGCAGCGAATGCTGGCCACCATCACCGGTGGTGTCATGACCCAGCTGGTGCGCGGCAATCGCGCCTTTGTTCGCCTGTCGCGCGAGTTGCTGATGGAGCAGACCGATGTGCTGGCGCTGCATCCGCGCCTGGGCATCATCATCGACCCCTCGAGCATCGTCGATACGGCGCTGATACCGCGTCTGCAGCAGCTCACCGAGCGCGGCTGCGCGCTGATGCTGGATCTGTGCGAACTCGACGCCAACGCCGACCTGCCTTACGGCAACCTGGAGCCCCTGCTGGCGCTGGCTACCTGCGTGCGACTGGATGCCGGCGCCCTGGATGCGCGCGTCCTGGCCACACGAAGTACCGAGCTGCACGCGCGCGGGTTGAACGTGATTGCCGGTTTTGTGGATGACCACGAAATCTATGGCCGCTGCGAGCACCTACCGCTGCAGGCGGTCCAGGGACGCTACCTGCTGCTGCCGGAACATTTCGACCTGCCGATCCTGTCTGCCAGCCGGATCAACCTGCTGCGCCTGATGAATGCGCTGCAGGAAAACAATCCCGGCCCGGTGGAGCTGGGCGACATCATTCGTGATGACGCGGTGCTGAGCTACAAGCTGCTCGGCTGCGTCAATTCGGCTTACTTTGCGCTGCCGCGACAGCTCAAGTCGATCCAGCAGGCAGCCATCTTTTTTGGCGTGGCGCGCATGCGCAACTGGATCTACACCATGGCACTGGCTGGCCTGGACGACCGGCCGCCGGAGCTGCTGCGCGCCGCCCTGATCCGCGCGCACATGTGCGAAAAGCTTGCGCAGGGCATGCCGGTTCAGTATCGCGACATGGCGTTCATGGCCGGACTGCTGTCACTGCTGGACACACTCATGTGTGCACCGATGAGTCTGGTGCTGAGCCATCTGCCGCTTGCGCCGGAGATCCACGAGGCGCTGGTGGAAAACCGCGGCCCGTTTGCGGCGCCGCTGAAACAGATCTACCAGTGGGAAGCCGGTGAGCTCGGCGCCACCGACCTGCAGCCGCAGGATATCGAGCAGATGGCGGCAATCTATCTGGAGTCCACCGAGTGGGCCGATCAGGTCTACAACTTCGCCAACCGGCAGGCTTACTGATCGCCCGACAGTGACAGCGATGCGGCCGTGCAAGCATCGCTTTGCGCCGACGTTTGCCATCAGCCGTTTATCGCATCGAGTCGCCCGGTGACCCGAAGCGATGCCGCAGATCTTCCTGCGCGCGATCAACGTGCAGCGCTGGCAGACCATCGATCCGATCCCTGGCCAGCGGCGTACCGCGATGGATCCGGCCATGGTTGGTCAGCAGCTGAATCATCGCCAGGTGGTCACTGGCCAGCAGCGTCTTGCCGAGCACCGTGCGCGGCGGCTGGCTGCGCGCCTCCATGCGTTCACGCAAGGCCTCGATGACGTTCACCGGTAACTCCCAGTGGCGCGCCGCACGCAGGGTCAAATGATTGCCTATCGTTGCGCAGCTGGCCAGAAAGTCCCGGCTGAAAACGCCCAGCGTCGGCCATATTTCCTGATCGAGCACCCGGATCATCGCGCCGAAACCAGCGTGGCTGACGATGCCAGCCAGATACGCCTCGAACGGATCGCTCTGGCCTTTGGACAGAAACATGCCGGCATACGCACACTGTTCGGCGTGATCCCACAGACGTTGACCGGCCGCATGACCAAGCATGCCGGCGCTCCCCTGCAGAATGGGTTTCATCACATGCTGCGTCACCATCGTGCGCAGGCCATCGTGGCCAAGCAGCACGACGGCGTGCTGCAGACTCGCAATCGGCATGAGCGTTCGAAAGTGCGCGCTTTTGGTCACGCGCATCACTTCGCCGACCAGCACGGGATCGCGACCGATCAGGCGGGCTATCTTGCCGCCGTCGGAGTCGTCGCTCTTCAGCAGAAGCAGGAGCTGCGGCAATATCGCAGGCAATCGCGGCAGGCTGGCGACATCGAAGCGATCGGCGCCACAAACCTCGTCAAGCCGTTTGAGCATGGCCGCTTCAGGCGCGCGGATGTCGACGACCGTCGAACCAGGCATGCCCAGCGCAAGGCGGTAGAAGCGGTCTTCGATCTCGGCACCGTCGAGCACCGGAACCGCTTGGATTATCGATAGTGCTTCGTCCGGTACCGACACGCCGACCTTGGTGCCGACCACGACCGATGGCGAGGCTGGCGCATCGCTCGAAAATAGTCGCTTCCAGATTTTTTCCATGCGTTACGCCCCGATGCCGGCCTCTGCCCAATCCCCATCGGCCGTCGCACCCGTCCGTCTGCACCGCCACCGGCGCGCGTCGTTGCTGTGCTCGCCGCCGCTAACCGAGGTGTCGGCAGGATTGTGTTGGTCAACGGCCGATAAGACCAATACTTGAGCGCGCCCCTCCCCAAGGGCAGAAACATCGCATTCCCCGGCCCAGACTTCAAGCCAATCTTCTGCCGTCAGCCACCGCCGGCCAACGCGTAGCGACAGGGCTTTCGCCAGCGCTATGCACGCGTAAGGGAAAAAGGAGCAGGTCGGCAGAAGGGGCCGGGCCGCCATACCAGTTGGCGATAGCCAAGGTCCCCAGTGCGTCACGGCAGATCATGGTGCCTCGGCGGGATCCGCACTATTGGGTCAAACTACTGTTTCAACGATGTATTTGACATCGGATGATGCATTTATGCCCCCAAAAATGCCCCCAACTTTATGGCCAACTTGGGTGCGGATCCGTATCGGCGTAGAGCTCGTCAGTCCCGGACAGCGTCAACTCAAAATTCTGTACGAAATATTCGCTTTGTCTGGGTGCACTCGAACAAGGGCTAGTAAACCCTGTCTCATGCGGTTTTCCAAACTTTTCTAAAATTGACCTACCGCCGCAGTTACCGTCATATTTCGATTGCTCTGGCGGTTCAGATTCTTTTTCAGTCTAATTTATTCAACACTCTTCATTCTGTTTGCCTAACCGGGTCGGATGAAGTGTCTAAAGT
>CBAAAD010000007.1:0-19658 GCA_964658785.1 uncultured Methylobacterium sp. | reverse complement strand
GTTCGCTGACGCTCACCGCCAACCTACCTTCTCCTTGTCCCCTGCTCCCCATTACACCGCTCGCGTCGCTTCGATCGGGGAGACGTTTGAAGCGCGGCGCGCCGGTACGAACACCGCCGCCTGCCCCAATGCGACGAGCGCGACCAGCCCCACCAGCACGTACCCCACGGGAATGCGATCCATCTCGAAGTGCTGCATCAGCCAGGCATTAAGCCCAACCGCGAGCGCCACGCCGATGACCGCACCGGCGCCGGCGATCATCAGGTTCTCGATCTGGAAGTAATGCAGGATGTCGATCTTGCGGGCGCCGAGCGCGCGACGCACGCCGATCTGCCGATGCCGCTGACCAACCCAGAAGCTGGTCAGTCCCACGATGCCTGCCGCGGTGACGCCGAGCAGCACCAGACAGACCACGCCCATCAGAATCGCCATGCCGACGTCGGCGCGATAGGCTTCGGCGCGAATGTCGGCGAACGATTTGACGCTGTCGTCGTCGAGCACGCGCATCGGGTTGATCTTGTAGAGCGTCGATGGCATCCCTTGCATCGCCGCCTCCATCCGTCCCGGCTTGGCCCGCAACACATAGCGCGAGTAGTTGGCGTCGACACGAAGCGGCTCGAGCGTAGCGTTATACGTGAACGAATTGGTCCAGCTGCCGGTGCCCGGCACCTGCAGGCGCTCGATGACGCCGATGATAGTGGTTGGCGCTGTGCTGCCATCGAGATACATGGCCTTGCCCACTGCGTTGCCACCTGGAAATAGCTTGTCCGCGATGGGCTTGGTCACGATCACCACGGTGGGCTCGGTTTGATCGTGCATGCTGCGGTGCTGCACGTCGGAAACGGTGAAGGCGCGCCCCGCCACCAGCCTGACGCCGAGCGTGGAAAGCATTTGTTCGTCACCGAAGTAGAACGTGGTGCGTGTATTGCCTCCCTTGCGCATCTCGCCCCCCGGCTTGAGCGAAATCGCGCCGTTCCACGACGAGTTGAGCAGCGGCAGCGAGTTGATCGGCGCCACCGAGGCGACGTCGGGAAGATTGCGGAGAGCGACCAGATCCTCTCGCTGCATGCTGTCCAGCTTTTCGACGCCGGCTGGGTCGTCCGCGTCGGGAGCACCGACCCATTGCTGGGTAACAAGAAACAGATTGCTTTCATCGATGCCGGTAACGCGGTGGACGCGCTCGATGCGCTGGCCGATGATGAAGATGGCATTGCAGACGATCGCCAGAGTCAATGCGATCTGCAGTGCAATCAGCACGACGCCGGCTTTGTGTTTGCGCAGCGCCGCAAGGATGGGATGCGTGGTCATGACGTTGTCCTTAGTTCGATTTCAGCTGCCATGCGGGCTGCACACGCGAGGCACGGAAAGTGGGATAAAGCCCCGCAAGCAGGGTGGCCAGAACCGCGATCACCAAGGTGAGTGCCAGCAGCACGAAATCCACGTGGGCGAGCGTGGCGATCTCCTTCGGCAACACCCAGCCGACGCTTAGCACACCGACGCCCGTCAGCAGCAAGCCGAGCACGCCGCCGGCCATGCCGACCATGCCCGCCTCGGTCAAAAACTGTGCGTAGATCGAATTGCGCTGCGCACCCAATGCCCGACGCACGCCGATCTCGCTGCTGCGCCGCAGGAACTTCGCCAACAGCAGACCCGCCGTATTGACCAGACAGACGATCAGCAGCCCCAGAGCGACCAGCAGGGATACCTTGGTATCGCTCGGTACCACGTGCTCGGCGTCGAGCCAGTCCGGCAGGTTGCGCAGCCGGTTGTTGGGCGCCCAGGCAAACCGCCCGCTTTGCTGCTGCTGATGCGCATAGCCGTCCAGATATTGACGATAAGCCGTCACGGACGCGGCATCGTCCAGCTCCGCCATAAAGGCAATCCAGACGCAGCTGGAATGCTGTAGCCCGACGAAACCGGATTCCTTCGGAATCGCGTTGCAGTTGGTGTTGCCGTTATTGGCCATGCCTAGCGAGATAGCCCGATCGAAGGGCAGAAACACGTCATCCAACCCGGTGGAGAACCCACCGCTGTTGACCACGTCATAAAAACGCGGCTGCGGATTCCAGTTGTCCAACACCCCGACGACGCGGTAATCCTTGCCCTCGATGTCGATGGTTTTCCCCACGCTGTTGGCGCCGCCGAACAGCTTCTGGTTGAGCTTGCTACTGATTACCACCACTGCAGCGCGCTGTGCATCATCGTCGGCCGACCAGCCATTGCCGTACTGAAACGGCACGTCGAGCATGGGGAAAAACTCGCTGTAGACTGCATGACCGCTAGTCGTGATGGGATGCTTGCTGGCGTCGGCCGGCACGATCGACGGCGAGATCTGGTACATCGCCGACTGCAGCTTGGCCCGGTGATCGCGCATCAGCTTCATGGCGTCGGTGTAGTCCATCGCATCGGGTGGTTCGCCATCCGCCCCGCGCCCGGTCGGTCCCCACATATCGATCTGCGGCACGAAAAGCTGCGACGATTTCCACGGAATCGGGTCGCCCGACACCGCGCGGAATACGGAATACGTCGTCATCGACGCCGCCACGCCGAAGCCGATGGTGAGCACCATCAATAGCGTGAGCCCCGGGCTGCGCTTCAGACTGCGCACCGCCAGTTCAATGTAGTAGTTGAGCATGGTCAGGTTCCGGTGACGTGCTGGGGAGTCAAGGGCTAAAAAAGCGAGGGGTAAATCGAGAGGACGGAAGTTCGCGAGATGCCTGTAGGTTGGCGGTGAGCGCAGCGAACCCCAACATCGTGTGGCACGGAACGTTGGGGCTACAAGCCGCTAACGCGGTTTGCCCTCCGGGCCATTCGCTTTGCGAATGTTCGTTCCGGCGTACCGCCTCCACAGTCGCTGCGCTCACCGCCAACCTACCTCCTCCCCTGCTCTTCATCACGCTGCCCTCGTCGCTTCGATGGGTGACACGCGGGAGGCGCGGCGTGCAGGTACGAACACCGCCGCCTGGCCGAGTGCCAGCAGCGCGACCATCCCAATGAGCACATACATCAGCGGCAGGCGCGGCATTTCGTACTGGCTCATCAGCCACAGGTTGAGCCCGATAGCCAGCACCACGCCGACCATTACGCCGCCGCCTGCGATCATCAGGTTCTCGATCTGGAAGTAATGCAGGATGTCGCTCTTTCGCGCACCCAGCGCGCGGCGCACGCCGATCTGCCGGTGCCGCTGGCCGACCCAGAAACTGGTCAGGCCAACGATGCCTGCGGCCGTCACGCAGAGCATGATCAGGCAAACTACGGCCATCAGGATCGCCATGCCGCGGTCGGCCCGGTAGGCGGCGTGACGTATCTGCGCAAAGCTGAGGATGCCGCGCTCGGGGTCGATCACCCGCTGCGGGTTGGCGGCAAAAAGCGCATCGCGCGTCGCCGCCATCGCTGCCGCCTGCTGACCCGGCCGGGTCTTCACCACGTACCGGGAGTTGTCGCCGACCTGACGAACGGGCTCGATGATCGTGTAGTAGTCCGAGTCCTTGGCGAAGCTTTCCGCCGTGGATGACTCCAGCAGCTTGACCACACCGACGATCGTGGTGGGTTTGCTGTCGCTGTAGATCGTCTTGCCGACGGCGCTCTGGTTCGGAAAGAGTTTTTCGGCCGTGGCCTGGCTCACGATCACCGAAGGTGGCAACGTGTCGTCGTGGAAGTCCATGCGCAGCACGTCTGCCGCAGTGAACGCTCGCCCGGCTACAAGCTGCACGCCAAGCGTGCTCATCAGCTTGTCGTCACCCTCGTAAATCGTTGCCGAAAGCGTCGAGTTTTTCTGGTCCGGCGTGAGCGTGATGCCGTTGACATGCGAACTGCCGAGCAGCGGCACCGAATTGACCGGCGCCACAGACACCACGCCCGGCAAGCGCCGCAAGGTATCCAGGTCGGCGCGCACCAGTGAATCGATGGTATCAACCGCACCCGGCGCGCCACTCTCGGGCGTACCCACCCACTGCTGCGAGACGACAAACAGATTCGCTTCGTCGATACCGGTGGGACGATTCACCCGATCGATGCGCTGACCGATGATGAAGATCGCGTTGCAGACAATCGCCAGAGTCAGCGCGATCTGCAGGGCGATGAGGACGACGCCGGCCTTGTGGCGGCGCAGTGCAGCGAGGATCGGATGCGTGCTCATGATGGATTTCTCAATTCGATTTCAGCTGCCACGCGGGCTGCACGCGCGATGCGCGGAAGGTCGGGTACAGGCCGGCGAGTACTGCCGACACCACTGCAACGATCGGGGTCATCAGCAGCAGCGAAACGTTGATGTGGGCCAGCGCAGCGATGTCCTTGGGCAGCACCAAACCGACACTGAATACGCCCACCCCGGTGAGCACCAAACCAACCACACCGCCAGCCAGGCCGACAATGCCGGCCTCGGTAAGAAACTGCGCGTAGATCGCCGCCTGCGGCGCACCCAGCGCGCGGCGCACGCCGATCTCGCTGCTGCGGCGCAAAAACTTGGCCAGCAGCAGACCCACGGTATTGACCAGGCAGACGATCAGCAGGCCCAGCGCCACCATCAGCGACACCTTGGTATCGCTCGGCACCACATGCTGGTCGTCCATAAAAGCCGGCACGTCACGCAGGCGATTGTTCGGTGGCCAGTTGAAGCGACCGGCGCTTTTCTGCGCCAGCGCATAGCCATTCAAGTACTCGCGATAGTTCTGTACGGCCGCCGCGTCGTCCAGCTCGGCCATGTACTCGATCCATGCGCAGGTCGATCGCTGCATGCCGACGAAACCCGGCTCGGCCGGATTACTGTTGCACGCGGTATTGCCCGCGTTGCTCAGACTCACGGCAATCGTACGGGTAAAGGGGATGAACACGTCGTCCGAGTTCGTATCGAATCCACCGGTATCCACCACGTCGTAAAAGCGCGGCTGCGGGTCCCACTTGCCCAGCACGCCAACCACCCGATAATCCTTGCCGTGGATATCCAGCGTCTTGCCCACGCTGTTCTGGCCGTCGAACATTTCCTGGTTGAGTTTGCCGCTGATCACCACAACGGCCGCCTGGTTGGCATCCGCGTCAACAGCCCAGCCGCTGCCGTACTGAAAGGGCACATCCAGCATCGGGAAAAACTCGCTGTATACAGCGTGCCCGGAAACGCTGATCGGATGACGACGCGAACCGGGCACCTGCACCGGCGGCGCAATGCGATAGCTGGCGGACTGCAGCTTGGCGCGGTGATCGCGCATCAGCGCCACCGCATCGATATAGTCCAGCGCGTTCGGTGGTTCGCCGTCCGCACTGCGGCCGTCGGGACCCCACATATCGATCTGCGGCACAAACAGCTGCGACGACTTCCACGGAATCGGATCGCCCGACACCGCGCGGAATACGGAATACGTCGTCATCGACGCCGACACGCCAAAGCCGATCGCCAGCACCATCAACAACGTGAGCCCGGGACTGCGCTTCAAACTGCGCAGCGCCAGTTCAAGGTAATAACTAAACATCGTTGTCTCCGGATGGCAGTGCGCTAGGGCCTGCAAAGTTGATCGTGCGAAAGTCGGAAATGTTCATACCGGGCGCGTCGCCTCCACCGGAGATACCCGAGAGGCGCGCAGCGCCGGCGCCAGCGTGGCGAGCTGGCCGAGCAGGAGCAGCAGAACCACACCGACCAGCACGTAGGCGATGGACAGCCGCACCATTTCAAACTGGGTGATCATCCACAGATTGATGCCGTAGGCGAGGACCAGGCCCACGGCCAGTCCGCCCACGCTGATCAGCAGGTTTTCGGTGAGGAAGTAGCTGAGAATGTCGCCGCGCGTTGCGCCGAGCGCACGGCGCACGCCAATCTGGCGGCGGCGCTGCCCGACCCAGAAACTGGTGAGCCCCACAATGCCGGCCGCCGTGATCGCCAGCAGCACCACGCAGATGATGCCCATCAGGATCGCCATGCCACGATCGCTTTCGTAAACGCGTTGACGGATTTGCGCGTACGTTCCGCCATCGGTGGGATCGATAATGCGCATGCGGCTTTGCGTGTAAAGCGCCTTGGGAGCCTCGCGCATGGCCGCATCCAACTGACCTGGCTTGGCGCGAACGATGTAATACGCCTGGTCGGTGCTCTGTCGCGCCGGCCACAGCAGCGATTGATAGGCGAAAGGCTTGGTCCACGTCGAGACATTTTGTTTCTGCAAACGCTCGACGATGCCGACGATGATGCTCGGCGTGCTGCTCATCGAGTAGATCGGCTTACCCAGTGCCGAACCATCCGGAAACAGCCGGTCGGCCAGCGCCTTGCTCACGATCACGACGGACGGAATGACAATCTGCCGCAAGCCCATCTTCACCACCTCGTCGGCGCGAAAATTACGCCCCGCGACCAGCTTGAGGCCCAGCGTATCGAGCATGTGTTCGTCGCCCAGGTAGACGTCCGAATCGGCCGATGGCTGCTGCTGATCGGGCGTCAGCATGACGAAGTTGTCCCAGCCACCGCCGCTCAGCGGATAGCCGCTGCCGGGCGAGGCATCACTGACGCTGGGCAGTTGGCGTAGCGCGATCAGATCCGCCTGGGTCTGCGCATCGATCTGCGATGGCGACAAGTTGCCTGCCCACTGATTGGCGATCACCAGGAGATTCGCTTCGTCGACGCCGCTGGGCTCGGCAATATGCTGCAAACGCTGCTGAATGATGAAGAGCGCGTTGCACACGATCGCCAGCGTCAACGCGATCTGCAGCGCGATCAGCACCGTACCGGCCTTGTGCTGGCGTAGAGCGCTGAGAATGGGCTTGATCTGCATCAACGTTCGCCTCAATTGGACTTCAGCTGCCAGGCCGGCTGCACGTTCGCGGCACGCCAGGCGGGAAAGAACGCCGCCGCCATCGTGGCGACTATGGCAACCAGCAAGGTCAACCCCACCAGCGAGAGGTCCAGATGGGCCAGGCGCGCGATTTGCGGCTGAAACAGCAGCCCGACGCCGGAAATCCCCACGACCGTGAGTACCAGCCCCAACATGCCGCCAGCCAGGCCAACAGAGGCCGCCTCGATCAGATACTGCGTATAGATGTCCCGGCGCGAGGCACCGAGCGCACGGCGCACACCGATCTCACCGGCACGGCGCATGAACTTGGCCAGCAGCAGACCCACCGTATTCACCAGGCAGATCACGAAGAAACTCAGTGCAACCAGCAGCGAGATGCGCGCGTCGGCCGGCACCACCTTCTGGTAAGTCAGCCACTGAGCGACGTTACGCAAGCGCACGTTCGGTGCCCACGCAAAACGACCTGCGCGCTGTTGATCCGCCGCATAGCCTTCGAGAAACTGACGATAGCTTGCCACGTCGGCCGCACTGTCCAGCTCTGTCCACAAGGTGATCCACACGCAATTGCTGCGCAGCCAGTCGTCCCAGCCAGAAAAGTTTAGATGCCCGCGGCAGCTGTTGCCGCTGGATTGCACGTTCAAGTCCAGCGCGCGATTGAACGGCAGATAGAAATCCGTGGCATCGCGGAATCCGTTGCTGCTGAAGAGGTCGAAGAAGCGCGGCTTGGGGTCCCAATGCGCCGTTACGCCAACGATGCGATGCAGACGTCCATTCAAAACGATCTCGCGGCCCGTGCTGTTGGCTCCGCCAAACAGCTTCCGATTGAACGCATCGCTCAATATGACATCAGCGGCCCGACCTTCGTCGTCTTGCGCACTCCAGGCACCACCATAAAGAAAGGAGACCTCGAACATCGCGAAAAAATCGGCATACACCGCATAGCCGTTCGCCGCGATAGGCAAACTGGTACTGCCCTGGGGCAGCGCCGACATGCCCATGCGATACAGCAGTGTCTGCCCTCGCGCCCGATGCGCCTGCATCAGCGCCGTCGCATCGGTGTACGTCAGCGCGTCAACGGGCTCGCCCTTGATGTTCTGCTGCGGCCCCCAGGCGTCGACCTGCGGGACATAGAGCTGGGCGGACTTGTCCGGTATGGGATTGCCAGACACGGCGCGAAACACGGCATATGTCGTCATTGAGGCCGCCACGCCAAAGCCGATCGCCATCACCATCAGCGCCGTGAGCGCCGGACTGCGTCGCAGGCTGCGCATACCGAGTTCAAGGTAATAGGCGAACATTTACTGGGCCTCCGTCATGTCGCACGCGTTGCTTCGACTGGCGACACGCGCGAGGCGCGCAGTGCCGGGGCCAGCGACGCCAGCTGACCCAGCACAAGAAGCGCGATGACGCCGTCCAAGACAAAGACGAGCGACAACCGCGCCATTTCGAACCGGACCATCATCCAGAGGTTGATGCCCAGCGCCAGCATCGTGCCAACTACCACGCCGCCTACGCTGATCAGCAAATTTTCGGTAAGGAAATAGCCGACGATGTCGTTACGCGTGGCGCCGAGTGCACGCCGCACACCGATCTGACGGCGCCGCTGGCCGACCCAGAAACTGGTCAGTCCGACGATGCCAGCGGCGGTAATCGCCAGCAGCACCACGCAGATGATGCCCATGAGGATCGCCATGCCACGATCGCTTTCGTAAGCGCGGCTGCGCACTTGGGCAAAGGTCAGTACGCCATCCTTTGGATCGATGATTCGCATGCGGCTCTGCGCGAACAGCGACTGAGGCGCGTCGCGCATCGCCAACGCGAGTTGGCCTGGCTTGGCTCGTATCAGGTAGGTGCTGCTCTCCGCCGGCAGGCGGGCAGGTATCAATACGGCGTTGTAACCCGTATTCGTGGACCATGACCGCGGCGTATGCGATTGCAGCGTATCGGTAACGCCAACAACGGTCGAAGGAATGGTGCCATGCATCGCCACGTGTATCCGCTTACCCAGAGGCGACTGGTTGGGGAAGAGCTGTGCAGCGAGATCCTTGGTGATGATCACGACCGGCGGCTGGACGCTGGTATGCGCGGGCTGGCTACCGATCTCATCGGTCCTGAAGTTGCGGCCTGCGATCAGCCGAACGCCGAACGTTGACAGCGTATGGTCATCGACAAAATAGCGTGACACGCTTGCGGATGGCCTGTCCTGCTCAGGCGTCATCGTCGCGTCAGCGCTCCAGCCCGAACCACGCAGCGGATAGCTATTGACGGCCGTGGCATCCTGCACACTCGACAGCCTGCGCAAGGCAATCAGATCTGCCTGCATCTGCGCATCAATGTGCTGCAGCGATGACTTGTCGGCCCAGTGGTTTTCAATGGCAAACAAGCCAGCTTCTGCCACGCCAGTCGGACGCTGCAGGCGCGACAACCGCTGCTGGATGATGAACAACGCATTGCAGACTATTGCCAAAGTCAGCGCGATCTGTAGCGCAATCAATATCGTGCCGGCTTTGTGACGGCGTAGCGCGGCGAGGATGGGCTTGATTTGCATAAGAGTCAGCTCGCCGTCAGTTCGACTTTAATTGCCAGGCTGGCTGCACCTGCGCGGCGCGCCAGGTCGGATACAACGCGGCTAAAACGGTCGCGGTGATCGCCACGAGCAAGGTCAGGCCGACCAGTGGCAGATCCAGATGCGCCAGCCGTGCGATTTCCGGTTTGAACAACAGCCCCACCCCCAACATGCCGCACGCCGTGAGTAAAAGTCCAAACAAGCCGCCAGCCAGGCCCACCGTGCTGGCCTCGATCAGGTATTGCCAGTAGATATCCCGGCGCGAAGCGCCAAGCGCGCGACGCACGCCAATCTCCGGCGCACGGCGCATGAATTTCGCCAGTAGCAAACCAACGGTGTTGATCAGGCAGATCACAAAAAATCCCATCGCCACCAGCAAGGAAATACTGCTCTCCGGAGGCACCACCTGTTCAACGGCCATATAGGCGTCTATATCGTATAAACGCACGTTGGGTGACCACTGGAAACGCCCGACGCGCTGCTGCTCGGCCGCATAACCGGTAAGAAAGTCGCGATAGCGGGCCGCTTCCGACGTTCCATCCAGCTCCGCCCACACGTTCACCCACACACATTCCCCGTGCAACCAACTGTCCCAATCCTTGCCATCGTCAAGGCAGCTGGTGCCGCCTGATGTCGCGGTATGTAGATCAATCGCACGGTTGAACGATACGTAGACTTGTGGCGTTTCCCCGAAGCCACTGTTGCCAAAAAGGTCATAGAAGCGCGGCAGTGGGTTCCATGGCTCGGTAACGCCAACGATGCGATAAGTGCGGGTATCCAGCGTAATGTCACGCCCTACGCTATTGGCACCACCGAACAACTTCCGATTCAGCGCCTGGCTGATCACTGCCACAGCGGCGTGTTTGTCGTCATCGACAGCGCTCCAGGCGTTTCCGTATTGGAATGGAACCTCGAACATGCTGAAAAAATCGGCGGTAGCCGCGTAACCAGAAGTCGTGAACGGCAGGCTGTGAGTGCCTTCGGGTAGCACCGACAGGTCCACGTCATAAAACATCGTCTGATGCTCGGCTTTTCCCGCTCTTATCAGTGCTACCGCATCGGTGTAGGACAGCGCAGTCGACGGCTCGCCCATGTTGTTGTAATGCGGCCCCCAATTATCGACCAGCGGTTTATACAGGCGATCCGCCTTCTGCGGCATCGGATTGCCCGAGACCACGCGAAACACTGACCAGGTAATCATCGACGCCGCCACGCCAAAAGCAATGGCGATAACCATCAACCCCGTGAGCACGGGATTGCGCCGCAGGCTGCGCAGGCCGAGTTCAAGGTAATAGGCGAACATCGCTAATTACCTCCGACCGTGCTCACAGAGGCTCGGGTAGACATCGAAGGAAAACCGGCGATCTTCACTGCAGCAGCCGGTTGACGTCTTCGAGATCGTGCATGTCGATGGTGCCCGCGGCCTGCTTCAGCGACAGCTTGTTGAGGATGAACTGATGCCGCTGCACGGTGTATTGACCCTGCGCCTGCGCCAGAATCTGGATCGCATTGACCACGTTGGGCAGGCTCATGGTGCCGATCGAATAGCCGGCACGCATCGATCCGAGCGACTTTTGCGCTACCTGCACCGCGGTGTGGCTGGTTTCGACCTGCTCGATGCCATCGACCACCAGATTGAAATAGTTGTTGGCATCGCGCGCGGCCTGGCGGCGCTGACTCTCCAGGTTCCCCTCGTCCGCATCGCGCTGATGAATCGCCTGGCGCACCTGCGACTGCGTGAGGCCACCGCTGAAAATCGGTACGGTCAGCGTAAGCCCGACCGTCGTGGTGGCTGGCCCGTAGCGGGAATCGCCCGCCATCGGCATGGCGTTGGCCCAGCTGCCGAATTTATCGCGGTACACGTTGGCGCTCAACGTCGGCAGATGTCCGGCGCGCGCCGCCCAAATCTTGTGCTCGTCGGCATTGACCGTATAACGCGCGGAAAGAATGGCTGGGTTGGTTTGCATGGCCGCATCGACCCAGGCTTTGGCATCGTTGGGCGTTGGTGCCTGCAGGGGAATATCTTCGCGCAGCTTTTTCAGTGTGCCGGTTGGCTTGCCGGTAATCTGCTCCAGACCGTGCAATGCGTCCTTCAAGCTGTCCTGTACGGAAATGCGTTCGGACTTGATGTAAAGGTAAAACGCTTGCGCCTGGGTCGCGTTCGCGGAATTTTCCAGGCCGACCTTCAAGCGTTCATTGGTCTGATCGAACTCCTGCTTGAAACCATCCTCGTACGCTTTGTAGACATCCACCTGATCCTGCGCAATCAGCACGTTGAAGTAGGCGTTGGCAACTCGCACATAGAGGGCTTGTAGCGCCGCGCGATAGACCTCCCCCTGAGCGTCGCTGGTGGAATGGGCCGCGCGCAACGTGGCGATATCCGGCAGGTTGATGATGGCCTGGCTGAGCGAGCCATTGAGATCGCGATAACGACTATGTCCGATCGCGCTGCTGGGCACGGAGATGCCATTGACGATGTTGGATCCTCCCGTGCCGCCATGACTCTGATCGAAACTCAAACCGGCCGACAGCTGCGGCAGCAGTGCCGAACGGGCCTGCGGCACGCCCTCGGCGACGGCCAGCCGCGTGGCGTCGGCCGTGGCGAGCACGGGATCGTTGGCGATGGCCTGCTGGTAGGCCTCCATCAAATCCTCGCCGTGACCGGACAAGGGTGCAATGGCCAGCAGGAGCAGCACGGGCAACAACTTCAGACGCATGAATGGGCTTCTCAAAGGATGGACGGATAGACGTCTATATCGCAAAGACTTGGCAATCAGTCGGCGTGGCTGCCGCCCTGCGCTGCCGTGACGGCATGATGGAAACGCGGGTCTTCCGACAGATCCACCACCTGACCGTCGATGACATGCACGTTGCGCTGGGCGCGGGCGGCCAGCTCGGGGTCGTGGGTGACCATGACGATGGTGGCGCCGTCACGGTGGATGTCCTCCAGCAGCTCGAGCACGCTGCGGGCCATCTGCGTATCGAGGTTGCCGGTCGGTTCATCGGCCAGCAGCAGGCGCGGTGAACCGGCCAGTGCACGAGCGATGGCAACGCGCTGCTGCTGACCGCCGGACAGCTCGGCCGGGTAGTGCTTGGCGCGCGAGGCGAGCCCAACGCGCTCGAGCGATTCCATGATGCGCTGCTTGCGCTCGGCCGCTTTCATGCCGCGATAGCGCAGCGGCACTTCGATATTGTCGAACACGTTGAGGTCGGGAATCAGGTTGAACGCCTGAAAGATGAAACCAATCTTTTCGTTTCGAATTTTCGAGCGGGCGTTGTCGTTGAGATTGCTCACCTCGATACCGTCGAGGTGATACTCGCCGCCGGTGAACGTTTCCAGCAGGCCGGCAATGGTCAGGAAGGTTGTCTTGCCCGAACCGGATGGACCGGTCACGGCAACGAACTCGCCCTCTTTCACGTCGATATTGAAATCGCGCAGCGCGTAGGTCTCGACCACTTCGGTGCGGTAGACCTTGGACAGGTGGCTCATCTTCAGCATGGTGCGTTTCCTCGGTGGTGGTGATTTCGTTTCTAGTAGAACGGGAACGGGGAGTAGGGAACGGGGAACATCTGGGCTGCAGTTACATGTACTTTCCTGCGCTGCCTGGAACAAAGACTGATTCAGGCGATCCGGTTGGTGATTCTCGTGAACGGCATGTTCCCCATTCCCCAGTCCCTGTTTCCCGCTCCAACTCAGCTACTGATCGCGACCTTTGCCGCGTTCTTGAAGTTGTCGGTACCGGAGATCACGATGCGGTCGCCCTCTTTCAGGCCGCCCAGAATCTCCACCTTGTCGATACTGCTGGCGCCGACGCGTATCGGCGTTTTGGTGGCGATACCGTCGCGCACCACGTACGCGTAGCTGCCGCCGGATTCGTCGACAAACGAGCCGCGCTGCACGGTGAGCACGTTGTCGCGCTTGTCGAGCAGCACGCGCACGGAAAGGCGCTGGTTCTGGCGCAGCTGCTTGGGCGTGGGGCCGTCGAAGCGCAGGCGCGCAGCGACTTCGCCATTCACCACCTCGGGCGAGATGGCGCTGACCAAACCTTTCCACACGTTGCCGTTGCCGCTGATCTCGCCGCCCATGCCGATGCCCAGATCGCGCGCGAAGCTTTCCGGCACCTGCATTTCCACCTGCAGCGCAGAGAGATCAATCACGCTGAGCAGCTGTGCGTCCTTGGCAACGGTGGCGCGCTCGGCGATAAACAGCTGGCCGACCTGGCCATCCACCGGCGACTTGACGTTGAGGTTGTCGACCTGGCGCTGCAGGTCCTGCACGACCAGCATCTGGTTGTCGTGCGTGAGCTTCTTCGATTCGATGTTGAATTTGAGGCTGTCATTGTTCATGCCCAGGTCGGACTTGGCATGCGCCAGCACGATGCGCGACTTTTCCAATGCATCCTTGGACTGATCGACTTCCACGCCGGTGGCCGCTCCCGCGGCGAAGGCCTTTTGCTCGCGGGCGAGATTGGTTTCGGCGCTCTTTTCATCGATCTGGGCGTTGTCGAAGGCCTTCTGCAGATCGCTGCGCTTGGTGCGCGCATCCACCTGCGACTGCAGGTAATCGACCTGCATGGCGTCGGCCTTGGACTGCTCCTGCGCCAGCTTGTTGCGCAGCTCGGGGCTGTCGATGGTCGCCAGCACCTGCTCTTTCTTCACCGTGTCGCCGGCATGTACTTGCAGCGTGACCGCGCCACCGTAAGTGGCGTAAAGCGTAGGACTCACTGCCGCAACGACCTTGCCTTCGGCGGCAATGTCGTTGACGAACGGGCCACGCTCGACCGTCGCGAATGACAGCCGCGAGGCGCTGACCGATGACGACGCGGAAAACAGCCGGCCAATACCCGGCACCAGCCAAACCAGCAGGCCCAGCACGACCACACCGCCGCCGATCAGCATCAGCCGACGCTTGCGGTTGGGTTTGACCTCGACGATACGGTCTTGCGCGGAAGTGTCGCGAATCATGTGATGCATCCCTGACCGCGCACCGGGCGGTCCCGTACTGGGTTTTGCAATCCACATGCCAAGATGAAAAGTGAGGCGGGGCAACGGTTTTTGGCGATCACAGGCGTGGGAAAGTGTGTCCGCGGACACTGACCGGGGTGCGCCGGACACTCTCGAGAGCAGGGAATGGGGAATGGGGAACGGGGAACGTGAAGTGCTACAGCGGGCTTTACCTGCATAGCCTGTCTGGCTTCATTCCACGTAACACGGGGCGACGATGCTGGTCGGGGACGTCATGTTCCCCGTTCCCCGTTCCCCATTCCCGCTCTTCTCTCGCTACAAAACCGGCAAACCCTGCATCAGCAGCGGCTTCGAACCGGCGATGGCCTGCGCGACCACGCGACCCAACGGCGAGATGTGCGGCGCGGTGGCTTCGCCAAGGCAAAACATGTTGGCCAGCTGCTGGCAGCGAAAGCGCAGCAAATGCGCAGCGGCACCGCGGAACATGCTTGGCGTGTCGCGCCCGTGCTTGCCCGTGATCACGCGACTTTCGTCCGGCAGATTGTCCCAGGCCAGATAGTCGGTATCGGGCAGCAAATGCAGCTGAGCCAGAATCTCGCCGCGCGCGTCCAGACACTCGATCCACTCACGCGGACCATCCGCGCCGACCAGACCCAGCACGCGCAGACGGCGGGTATGAAGCAACGGCGCCAGCAACGGACTCTCGCTGAGCACGCCATCGGGCGATCGCCCCGCTTCGACCACGGTCCGCGACGGCACGTACAGCACGCTGCCAAGCAGCGGCAGCCACCGCGCGAGCGCCGACGGCGTGACGTGCGTGACGTGCGCGCTGCGCTCGCCGGGTTCGGCGAACCACGCGCGCGGTGCGCAAAAGAAAGTATCGAGCCAGCCGTACATATCAGCTCCAGCGATGATGCGCGTGCCGTAACAGGCATGCGCGAATAGCCGGCTGGAGCCCGCAGGCCGCGGGCGATCTGGCAATGGCCTTGGAATGGGCGCGCGGCGCGGCCGCTCGCGACGTTCGAAGCAATTACTTGGTGAGAATCAGCTTGTCGTTGCGCGTCAGGCGCAGGTGATATTCCCCGCCCTGATGCTGGATCACCAACTCGCGCCCACCGTCCAGCAACAGCTGGCTGGAAATGCGCGGAATCGCGGCGTTATCCGCCACCGGCCGCGCACTCACCAGCTGCAGCGATCGCAGGCTGGCCGTAACGACATGGGCAACGGATTGCGACTGGGACACGGTGGAAATCGACATGGCAGGCTCCGCAGAAGGTCAGTGACGACATTGATGATAATGATTCTCATTTAAGTGTCAACCCCGTCTATGGCTGCGATTCACCCCATCGATCAATGCACAACACGCATCGCGTTGCTTGAATATATCCGTTTCAGTATATTCCGCAAATGAGGTCCATTCGATTCATCGGAATCTCACTCAAAAGTCTTCGCGATTTTCCTGAAGACGTCCGGCAGGATGCTGGCTTTCAGCTGGATAAAGTGCAGCGCGGTTTGCAACCCGATGACTTCAAGCCCATGCCAAGCATCGGCAAAGGCGTGGAGGAAATAAGGCTGTGGGACGTTTCAGGAACCTATCGTGTGATCTACCTGGCACGCCTGGTTGACGCGGTGTACGTACTGCATGCGTTTCAGAAAAAAACCCAGGCCACATCGCCACGGGATATAGAGCTGGCGAAAGCTCGTTACACAGAATGCTTGAGGAACATGCCATGACGAAACATGAAATCTACGACAGCGTGTGGGAGGCCATTGCCGATACCCCAGCACAAGCGGCCAATCTGCGCGCGCGGGCGGAACTCATGCAGCAGATAATTACCATCATCAAAGCCAGCCATTTGAAGCAGGCCGAAGCAGCCGAACGCTGCGGCGTGACTCAACCGCGCATCAACGATCTGCTTCGCGGGCGCGTATCGCGGTTTTCGCTGGATGCACTGGTAAATATCGCCACGGCGCTGGGTCGACGCGTGCACGTTGGACTGGACGCGGCTTGATTTGCTTAAGCGCATCACGGCCAAACGTGATGCGCTATTTTCTTTAAGAAACGGCGTTCTCTATCCGCTCCTGCATCGCCTTGTCGATCTTCGGCAGTACATCAAGCGCGCCGAGATTTTGCTCCAGCTGTTCGGTTTTGCTGGCGCCCAG
Organism: uncultured Methylobacterium sp.; assembly: GCA_964658785.1. Lineage (GTDB taxonomy): Bacteria > Pseudomonadota > Gammaproteobacteria > Xanthomonadales > Rhodanobacteraceae > Rhodanobacter. The sequence goes on along the minus strand of CBAAAD010000007.1, from coordinate 3,188 downwards.
CATCACCGTGGACACGTGCGAGTTGAGCAGGCACCAGGCGATCGCCAGCTGCGCCAGACTTGCGCCGAGCTCATCAGCGATCGGTTGCAACGCACGCACCTTGTCGATGCGCTCACTGCCCTTGCCCAGTACGCTGTCGCGCAGCCACTCGTAGCCCGGTTGATTGACGCGCGAATCGGCCGGAATGCCGTCGTTGTACTTGCCAGATAGCAGCCCGGACGACAGCGGCGACCAGATCGTGGTGCCCATGCCGTAAGCCTCGTACAGCGGCGCGTATTCGGTTTCGACGCGTTCGCGATGCAGCAGGTTGTACTCGGGCTGCTCGACCACCGGCGCGTAGAAGTGATGCTCGCGGGCCACGCGGTGCGCCTCGTGAATCGCTTCGGCCGGCCACTCGCTGGTGCCCCAGTAAAGCACCTTGCCCTGGCGAATCAGCGTGTCCATCGCCGCCACCGTTTCCGCGATCGGCGTATCCGGATCGGGCCGGTGACAAAAATACAGATCCAGATAATCCACGCGCAGCCGCTGCAACGCCTGATGACAGGCTTCCATCACATGCTTGCGCGACAGTCCGCGCTGGGTCGGCAGCGGATCGGCCACTGCGCCGAAAAAAACCTTGCTCGACACGCAGTAACTGTCGCGCGCAAAGCGCAGATCGGCCAGCACGTCGCCCATCAACTCCTCGGCCACACCTTTGTTGTACGTCTCGGCATTGTCGAAAAAATTGACGCCGCGATCGTGCGCCAGCGCCAGCAGTTCGCGCGCCTGCGATCGCCCGACCTGCTTGCCGAACGTGACCCATGCGCCGAACGACAGCGCGGAAAGTTGCAGGCCGGTGGAACCGAGGCGGCGGTATTGCATGGAGTAGTCCAGTTCGGGTGGCAGAGACCATGAGCATGACAACAATGCCACTGCCACGTCTAACCCATGCGGCGGTTTACCGCTGCCCTTGCGCTACGCCGCACCACCCATATAGACCGCCAGCGCTGCCGCGAGATGATCGAACACGACACGCGTAAGACAGCTGGCCTTCAAATCCTCGTGCATCACCAGCCAGGTATCCAGGCTGGGCGCGAACTCGTGGGGCAACACGCGCACCAGGTTCTTATCGCGTTCGGCCAAAGCACACTGGCAGCCACCAATGCCGTATCCGGCGCGAATCGCCGCGAGCTGCGCCAGATCGCTATCCGTGCGCAGCGAAAAATCCTCACGACCAAACGGAAGCTTGTCGCGGATGGCGCGCAGCTCCGGCGTTTCATGGTCATAGCCGATAACCGCATGCTGATGCAGGTCTTCCAGCACCAGCGGCGTGCCGTTGCTTTTCAGATAGCGGCGATGCGCGTAGAGCCCCAGTGGAATCACACCGACGTGACGCGCCACCAGCGCTCTCTGCACCGGACGGATCATGCGCACCGCGATATCCGCATCCTTGCGCAACAGATCCTCGCTGCGGTTCGACAGCGACAGCTCGATCACGATGCCCGGATGCCGTTGCCGCAAATCCGTGAGTATCGGCGGCAGCACCTCGGCGCCGATCACTTCACTGCAGGTCACGCGGACCACGCCGCGCACTTCGCTATTGCTGCCGGAGGCGGCCCGACGCAGAGCCGCGGAGGTTGCGTACATTGCCTGGGCGTGTGCCGCGAGCTCATCGCCAAGGTCGGTAGGGATAAGGCCTTGCGGCGAACGCGTAAACAGCACGACACCCAGATCGGACTCCAGTTGGCGGATGTGCCGCCCCAGGCTTGGCTGAGTCATGCCCAGGCTGCGTGCCGCGGCTGACAGGCTTCCTTCGCGAATCACTGCGAGAAACGAACGGTACAGCTCCCAACCCGGTTCTTTTTTAGCCATGCATTTATGTATAGCAGAAGTTAGCTTTTAGGTAATTTTCATTTAGACGCGCAGCGCTCATTCTGATCCCACATTCCACGGGAGAAGATCATGAAAGTAGAACGCATCGCTCTGGTGCTCGGCGCCACCGGTGGATCCGGCAGCGAAATCGCTAGCGCACTTTTGCAGCACGGCTGGACGGTTCGTGGACTGGTTCGCGACACCACGCGAACCGATCTTGCAGCCGGTATCGAATGGCATGAGGGCGACGCCATGAGCGCGCATGACGTGGCGAAAGCCGCGCGCAGCGTTGGCGTTATCGTGCACGCCGTTAATCCGCCCGGCTATCGAAACTGGGACACCGTCGTGCTCCCCATGCTCGATAACACCATCGCCGCCGCCCGGGAAAACAAAGCGCGCATCGTGTTACCCGGCGCGGTCTACAACTTCGGACCAGACGCGCTGCCGCTTTTAAGCGAAAGCTCGCCGCAGCATCCGCTTACACGTAAAGGTGGGATCCGCGTGCAGATGGAAAAGCGCCTCGAAGCGGCCGCGACTCACGGCGTGCGCGCGCTGATACTTCGCTGCGGTGATTTCTTCGGCCCGCGCGCCGGCAACAACTGGTTCAACGCCATGTTGAAACCCGGGAAAAAGCCGAGCAGCGTGAGCTACCCGGGAAAGCGCGATCTGCCGCATGCCTGGGCCTATCTGCCGGACGTCGGCAAGACCATTGCGCTGCTGCTGGAACGCGAGAGCGATCTGGCCGCCTTCGAGCGATTTCATTTTGGCGGCCACTGGGTCGACGGAAACACCTTGATGCCGGCTATTCGGAAAGCAGCCGCCCATCCGAAACTGCCCTTGCGGTCGTTTCCTTGGTGGTTCGTCACGCTGGCATCGCCCTTCGTCACGATGTTTCGCGAAGTCCGCGAAATGCGCTACCTGTGGCGTCAACCCCTGCAACTGGACAATCGCAAGTTGGTCGCGTTTCTCGGCGCAGAACCGCATACCGACCTTGATCGCGCTGTTAGCGACACCTTGCAAGGCATGGGCTGCCTTTGAGTCAATACGTCAATTCACGGCAATGAAGGCCCGCGCAACCATTTATTGAAGAAACCCAAAACTCGGATTTGATAGGTGCTTCCGCTGAAGCGGTAAAAGTCGACATGTCTTGCGCCATGAACGATCCAGAGCTCCTTCGGTGCAGAGGCTGCATCAAACATGGCCAGCGACTCGCAAATTTTCGTGTCTCGATCGGCATCTCCGACAATCAATAGTTTAGGCGCATGGATTTTCCCTATCTTGTCGATAGGCCTCATTTCATCGAGTGAAAAACCAAGGTGGGGCTTGACCGTACTTAT
>CBAAAD010000006.1:0-20656 GCA_964658785.1 uncultured Methylobacterium sp. | reverse complement strand
ACTTCGGCCGGCTTGTAACCGAGCTGCTGCAGGGCAACCGTCGCCTCACCGGCAGCATCGAGCGGTACGTCCGCTCCGTGGACCCGGGTTCCGGGCATGCTGGTGAGCCCGTCGACGCGATCACGCAGCTCGATCACGATGCGCTCGGCGGTTTTCTTGCCGATGCCGGGAATTTTGGTCAGCGCCACCACATCGCCGGTCTGCACCAGCTTGGCGAAGTGGTCGGTGGACACGCCGGACAGCACCGCGAGCGCGATTTTTGCGCCAATGCCACTGACCTTTTGCAGGCTGCGAAACAGCGCGCGTTCGGACTCGTGCATGAAGCCATACAACGCCACGCTGTCTTCCTTGACCGCATAGTGCGTGAGCAGGGTCACTTCCTTGCCGGTGGCCGGCAGGTCGTAGATCGTCGACATGGGCGCTTCCAGCTCGTAGCCGATGCCGCCGACTTCAATCATCAGCCATGGCGGCTGTTTCGACAGCAGCGTTCCCCGAAGGCGACCGATCATCGACGACGCCTCCATGCGGTGCGCGGGATGCCCACTCGAACGAGACTGGCGCGCGTATGCGCGTGGGTCACGGCGATGGCCAATGCGTCGGCCGCGTCCGCCTGCAGCGGCCCCTTGATTCCCAACAGAATACCGATCATGTGCTGCACCTGAGTCTTGTCGCTGCGGCCGCCGCCCACCACGGACTTCTTTACTTCCGTCGCCGCGTATTCGTGCACTTCGATACCCTGACTGACCACCGCGCAGATTGCCGCACCGCGCGCCTGCCCCAGTTTCAGCGCGGAATCCGGGTTGCGCGCCATGAACACGCGCTCTATCCCGCATTCGGCCGGCTGATGCGTGGCGATGATGTCACAGAGTTCGTCAAAGATGCGTTTCAGCCGCAGCGGAAACGTCGCCTCGCCCGCCACCGCCAGCGCACCGTGAAATACGTGGCTGAGCTTGCCGGCATCATCCACGTCGATGATGCCCACACCCGTGCGCTGACTGCCCGGATCGATACCGATGATGCGCGTCATGACATTCCGCTCATGGAAACAGGCAAAACATCATGGTCGGTGGCCGGGCGAGGCGGCGCGGACAGCCGCCACCAGAGCTTACGGATGAGCCTCGGCCGGCAGCAGCGCGTTGTGATAAACGTCGTGCACATCGTCGAGCTCTTCGAGCCAGTCGATCAGATCGAGCAGGGTTTCCTGCGCCTCGGCCGGCACCGCGCTGCGGTTGGCCGGGCGCATCACCACCTCGGCGCGTGTGGGCTTGAGGCCGGCCGCAGCCAGCGCCTGCTGCACCGATTCAAGCGCGTCCGGCGTGCACAGCACGCTGCTCTCACCCGCCTCGTTCACGACGTCGTCGGCGCCCGCTTCCAGCGCGGCTTCGAGAACCTTTTCTTCCAGCGCCTCGTCGCCGGCGGTATCGAACACCAGCTCACCGCAGCGCTGGAACTGGAACGCCACCGAGCCGCTGGTGCCCAGATTGCCGCCGTGTTTGGTCAGCGCGTGACGCACGTCGGCGACCGTGCGCACCGGGTTGTCGGTGACGCAGTCGATGATGAAGGCGACGCCGGCCGGGCCGTAGCCCTCGTAGCGCATCTCGTGCATTTCGGCGCCGCCGTCGGCACCGGAGCCACGCTTGATCGCGCGGTCGATGGTGTCGCGGGTCATGTTGGCCGACAGCGCCTTGTCCACCGCCGAACGCAAGCGGGCGTTTTCGGCCGGGTCGGCGACGCCGGCGCGCGTGGCCACGGTGATCTCGCGGATCAGCTTGGTAAACACCTTGGCGCGCTTGGCGTCTTCGACGCTCTTGCGACCTTCGATGGACGGACCTCTACCCATGACGATTCCTGCGCTGCGCGGATGAACGAGCCGGTGATTTTAACGCACTCGTGAGGCAAGACGGCAAAAGCTGTTTCCGGGCCGTTGCCGCAGCTCAAACCAGAGGGAGGGAATCGGCTTGCTGCGCAAGGGCTGCCGCCGGCGAGAACGAGCCCTGACGCAGAAAGCGGCCCGTATGCAGCGCCACATCGGTCGAGAAAAGCAGGCCCGTGTGGCTGGTATCGACCACACAATGATCGGCGAGGCCGGGCAGCCGGGTTTCCTCCACCGCCACCGTGCCGTCATGCTCGCCCTCGATATTGGCCAGCACCGCGCCCAGACCGATCGGCGTGCGGCCGGCGATCATGCCGACCTCGCGCGGCCCGTCCCAGCGGCCAAACCCCTGCTCCAGCAGTTCGCGATTGTGCCCGAGCAGCACCTCGCCGCCGCGGCCCCAGCGGGCGAACCCGCGCGCGGCAGCGCTACCCATCAGGGGCGAACCGAGGCAGACGATGCGGCCCGCCGGCAGCTGACCTTCTTCCTGGCAGACCTGCAGCGCCAGCAGTCCGCCCAGGCTGTGTCCGACCAGATGCACCGACACCGAATCCTCGCCGAGCAACTGCATGCGCTTGAGCAATCGACCGAGAATGCGCTCCTGCGAATTGGCCACGCTCATGTAGTCAAAACGATGAACGCGAAAACCCTGCTCGATCATCCGCCGATGCAGCATGGCCAGCGCGAAACCGCGCATCCACAGGCCGTGCAGCAAGATGACATGTTCGGTCATGAGTCAGGGATCGATAAAACAACGAAAAACAGCCGCGGAAGAGTTACCCCGCCGTACGAAACCCGATTGTGCCCGCCGCGCCGATGGCCGATGTCAACGGGTTGTGCAAACGCCATCGACGCCCCTGCATCGGCATCGATGGCATCACTACCAGCAACGCTCAGCTTATCGGGTCGGCGGCCACGCGCACATGCAGCTCCTTCAGCTGCGCGTCGCTGACCATGGACGGCGCGTCGGTCATCAGATCCTGCGCGCTGGTGGTCTTGGGGAAGGCGATCACATCGCGGATCGACTCGGTGCCGGCCATCAGCGCGGCAATGCGGTCGATGCCGAAAGCCAGGCCACCGTGCGGCGGCGCGCCGAACTTCAGCGCCTTCAGCAAAAAGCCGAACTTCATCTCGGCCTCTTCCGCGCCAATGCCGAGCAGCTCGAACACCGCGCTCTGCATGTCCGGGCGATGGATACGGATCGAGCCACCGCCGATCTCGTTGCCGTTGAGCACCATGTCGTAGCCGCGGCTCACCGCCGTCGCCGCGTTGGCGCGCAGATCGCCGATGTCGTCGACCTTGGGCGCGGTGAACGGGTGATGCAGTGCCACGTAGCGCTGCGCCTCGTCGTCGTATTCGAACATCGGAAAATCGGTGACCCACAGCGGCTTCCAGCTGTCGTCGACCAGGCCGCGGTCCTTGGCAACCTTCAGGCGCAAGGCGCCCATGAAGTCGGTGACAGTTTTCCAGCTGCCGGCGCCGAAGAAGAGCAGGTCGCCGCTCTGTGCGCCGGTCGCCTTGAGCACATTTTCCAGCGCAACATCATCGAGAAACTTCGCCACCGGCGAGTTGATGCCTTCGCGGCCCTTGGCCAGATCCTCGATCTTCAACCAGGCCAGTCCTTTCGCTCCGTAGCGGGCAGCGTACTCGGCCAGCAGGTCGATGTCCTTGCGGCTCAGCGTGCTGCCGCCAGGAACGCGCAGCGCAGCAACGCGACCGTTGGCGTCGTTGGCCGGCTCGGCGAACACCTTGAATTCGACGTGCTTCAAAAAATCGGCAATATCGACCAGCTCCAGCGCGATGCGCAGATCAGGCTTGTCCGAGCCGAACCGACGCATCGCCTCGGCCCACGTCATGCGCGGGAATGTGGCGTCGAGTTCCACGCCCTGCACTTCCCGGAAGACGTGGCGAACGAGTTCTTCGACGAAATCCTGCACGTCCTTCTCTTCGACGAAGGCGAACTCCAGGTCGAGCTGGGTGAATTCCGGCTGGCGATCAGCGCGCAGATCCTCGTCGCGAAAGCAGCGCGCGATCTGATAGTAACGATCGAAACCGGCCATCATCAGAATCTGCTTGAACAGCTGCGGCGACTGCGGCAGCGCATAAAACTGCCCCGGATGCACGCGGCTGGGCACCAGATAGTCGCGCGCACCTTCCGGTGTGGCCTTGGTCAGGATCGGCGTTTCCACATCCTGAAATCCACGCTCATCCAGATACCGGCGCAGCGCCTGCACCAGCTTGATCCGCTTGCGCATCATCGCCTGCATTTCCGGGCGACGCAGGTCGAGGTAGCGATACGTCAGGCGCATCTCCTCGTTCGGATTTTCGTGCATGGCAAACGGCAGATCCTTCGCCGCGTTGAGTATCTCCACCGTTTCGGCGAGCAGTTCGACCGTGCCGGTTTTCAGCTTGTCGTTGACCGACAGACGCTTGCGCAAGGTACCGGTAACGCGCAGGCAGTACTCGTTGCCGACCTCACCGGCCACCGAAAACGCGGCCGCGTTGTCGCGCTCGATCACGATCTGGGCCAGCCCCTCATGGTCCCGCAGGTCCACAAAGGCCACGTGACTCTGCAGCCGAAGCGTGTTGACCCAGCCACACAGCGTGACCGTCTGGCCGATCAGCGACTCATCGATAAGGCCGCAATAGTGGGTGCGCATGCGCGTGAAACTCCGGGCCGCCGAGCGGCTGAATCAGTAGGAAAAGACCCGGAATCTTACCACCGCGGCGACCGCTCAGGCAGGCCGGCACCGCGGGCTGCCTCAATCCGTGCTGCTGCTCGACGAGGGCGTTGGCGGCGGTGCAGCCGGAGCCGGCGCAGGCGCCGCCGGAGCCGCCGCCTTTTCGGAGGATTCGGGCTTGCTGGCACTGCTGTCGCCGCTGCCTTCGGACTTGCTCTCGGCAAGATTGCGCTTCTTGTCGCCGTCTTTCTTGAAATCGGTTTCGTACCAGCCGCTGCCGGCCAGCCGGAACGATGGCGCGCTCACCCGGCGTTTGAGCTGCGGCGCTCCACACGCCGGGCAGATCGTGGGATCGTCATCGGACAGCTTTTGCAGGCGGTCAAAACGATGGCCGCAGCCGGCGCACTCGAACTCGTAAATAGGCATTCAAACTCCACTCTGTCCAGCCAACACCGGGCCGATAGTTCTGCATTATCAGCCCGTTCGACTGGATTTCAACGCGGGTGGCGCAAACAGTGCTCAGCGCATTGAATCGTCACCCCCCCCTCGCGAGCCATAGCCGCGGAAAACCGGCGATTCTCGAACACCCAGAAAACATCTCTAGCTTATGGACGTCTGGACGTCCATTTCACCAGAACACGTGAGCCGCGCCGGCAATGCACATCGCTTCTGGCGTCCGCGCGGCTGTATCCAGTCGCCTTGCGCGCGTCAGAACGCGCCGCGATCGGCACATTGCTGCAATCCAGCAATAAAAGCTGGTGACTTGCCATTATCGTTTCATATGTAAGTATTTGTTTTCGCTTTCTAAACGCCTGCGTTCACAGCTCTAGCAAATTTCTGTGAATTATTTGTTGCGCGCCGCATCATTTTCACTTACGGTCAATACAGAACCGCCAAAGGCGGGTCGTGAAGTTGGGGGACCGTTGTTACTAGCTAGCGAAACTGGGGAGATTTTCACTATGGCAATACTTCGTCGCAATCGTTTGGCCAGCGCACTCATTCCCCTGCTGGGAATGGGCCTGTTCAGCACCGCACTTTTCGCACAGGACAGTTCAAGCAACACGACGGCTGCGAGCCCGGCGCCCGCCGCGTCCAAGGACACCAAGCAGCTTCAGCAGGTGGTGGTTACCGGCACACGCCAGACCAACCGCACGGTCGCCGACTCGCTTGCCCCCATTGACGTGCTGACGCCGGCTGACCTCAACGCCAGCGGCGCCACCGATATCGCCACCGCGCTGAGCACGTTGCTGCCTTCGCTGGATTTTCCTCGCCCGGCCATCAACGACGGCAACGATGCCGTCCGCCCCCTGACATTGCGCGGCCTGTCGCCGGATGACGTGCTGGTGCTGGTCGACGGCAAGCGTTACCACACCAGCAGCCTGGTCAACTACAACAGCTCAGTTGGCCGCGGCGCCGCTCCGGTGGATTTCAACTCCATTCCCATTTCGGCCATCGACCACATCGAAGTGCTGCGCGATGGCGCGGCGGCTCAGTACGGCTCCGATGCCATCGCCGGCGTGGTCAATATCGTCCTGAAACACGGCAGCACTCCGGGCAAGAACGAGGTCAGCGTGGGTGGCGGCATCATGGACAAGGGCGACGGCGCACAGAACTCGTTGTCGGGCTCGGTCGGTATCCCATTGAGCGGACCCCAGGGCAGCGCACCGGGCTGGGCGCGACTGGCGTGGAATTATTCCGACGTCATGAACACCAACCGTGCCGAAAACACGAACCTGGCAACCACCCTGACGCCCGGCAACGCTAATGCGGCAGGCATACCGTACGAGCGCTACGGCGACCCGGCGGTAAAAACCTATCAGGCCCTGCTCAATTTTGGCTACACCCTGACGCCGAACGTCGAGCTCTACGGCTACCTCAATCTGAGCCGGCGCAATGTGGTCTCGAACGGCTATTACCGCGCCGGCGACAACTATCGCAACGCCACCAGCATTTATCCGAACGGCTTTCTGCCGCAAATCATCAACCACGTCGGCGATGTGGCTGGAGTCTTCGGTGCCAAGGGCACGACCGACGGCGGCTGGCATTGGGATGCCTCGCTGGATTTCGGCCACAACCTCACCGCCTTCGATATCGGCAACAGCCTCAACATCAACCAGTACTACACCACGCTCGCGGCCACCGGCGTGGGCTACAGCCCGACCTACTTCAACGCGGGCACGTTCGCCACGAAGCAGGAAGTGGCGAACCTTGATCTAAGCAAGGAAGTTACGCCAGGGTTCCTGCCCAACCCGCTCACGGTGTCGTTTGGCGCCGAATATCGGCGCGATTACTACGACATCCGCGCCGGCGATCCGAACTCGTATTACTTCAATCCCAACACCATCGATCCAGTCAGCGGCGCCGTGGCACCCGGCGGATCACAGGTATTCCCGGGACTCAGCCCACAGGTTGCGGGTGTTTTCCAGCGGCACAGCGAAGCGGCTTACGTGGATCTGGAAACCGACCTCACCAGCAAGCTGTCGGCCGGCCTGGCGGCACGGTATGAGGATTACAGCGATTCGGGCGCCACCCGATCGGGCAAACTGTCTCTTCGTTATCAGCTGACGGATACCTTTGCCCTGCGCGGCACGGCGTCCAACGGTTTCCGGGCGCCTTCGCTGGCGCAGCAGAATTACGAGTCCGTGGTCACGCTGATCCAGAACGGTGCACTCGCGCAGATCGGCACGTTCCGCACATCCAGTCCTCAAGCCATAGCGCTAGGCGCAAAACCGCTGAAGCCGGAAAAATCCACCAACTATGGCCTCGGCGCCGTCTGGCAACCGACCAATGAATTCAGCGCGACCCTGGATCTTTACCAGATCAGGATCTACGACCAGATTCTTTACAGCGATCAAATTTCGGTCACCCCTTCCTTGGCAAACGGTGAAGTCAGCGGAGCGCAATTCTTCGTCAACGGGGCAACCACACGCACACGTGGCGCCGACCTGGTCGGCAATTACCGCTTCGATCTGAACGATTACGGCAGGCTAAACCTGTCGCTGAGCGCGAACTACAATGACGTGAAGGTATTGGACGTAAGTACGCCAGCTTTTGGTCGCGCTAGCCAGGGAATCCTCACCGGCGCCACCCCGCGTACCAAGTACATACTCTCCGGCGACTGGCTGATCCAGAATTTCGGCTTGCACAGCAACCTGACCCGCTATGGCACCGTCACCCGATACGGCGACCAGCCAGCGCCGGGCAACCCGTTCGCCGATGAGGTGTTTTCGGCCCGCTGGCTGCTCGATATGTCGGCCTACTACAACCTGGGCGCGTGGACCTTTACCGTCGGCGCGGATAACGTCACCAATCAGTACCCGACCAAGGCGACAATTGCGGCGTCCAATGCCGGAGGCTATGAAGATCGCTACGATGGCCTGCAGTATTCAACGCTGTCGCCATTCGGCTTCAACGGGCGTTACTGGTATGGCAAAGTGACGTATCACTTCTGATTTTTTTCTTCATGCATAAAAAAGCCGGCAGCAATGCCGGTTTTTTTATGCATGCCATGGAGCCTCTGATTTCTTTGCATATCCATTGGCAGGATGCCACGCGCACCCCGAGAAAGTTCACGAATAAAAATGATTATCGGGGACCGCGAAAACTCCTCCATAACGTATCGTTTGATGCTTATATACAACTGGACATATAAACGTCCAAATGATTATTGACTGATTGTTAGATCGACGTTAACCTGCTGTCCTTTCAGCAAATCGCATCAGGTTAAGGCAAGCCATCATGAATCAATATTCAGACCGTTTATTTCGGGCGTATTTACCCACTGCGATTGCTATTGTGCTCTCAAACGCCGCGCTGGCGCAGGACGCCGCGCCGCCGGCCAAAACCAAGGATCTGAGCGCGGTGATCGTTACCGGCACGCGTGCCGACAACCGCACCGAGAGCAGCTCGCTGACACCGATCGACGTAGTCTCGGCCAAAGTGCTGCAGCAGACGGGGACCAATGATTTGCCCACGGCACTGGCGCGCGTCATCCCTTCGCTGAATTTTCCACGACCTTCGGCGGCCGATACGGCCGACAGCCAGCGCCCGGCCCAGTTGCGCGGCCTGTCGCCGGATCAGGTGCTGGTGCTGGTGAATGGCAAGCGCTGGCATCCAGGGGCAATTCTGCTCACCAACGGCGTCATTGGCCGCGGCTCGCAATCGGTCGATCTCAACACTATTCCGCTATCGGCCATCGATCACATCGAAGTGTTGCGTGACGGCGCCTCGGCCCAGTACGGCTCCGACGCCATCGCGGGCGTGATCAACATCATCCTCAAGAAAGGCGCCAAGGGCGGCGATGTCGAGGTTACCGGCGGCCAGTATTCGGCAGGCGATGGCCGGCAGTGGCAGGGTTCGGCCGATTTCGGCATACCGCTGGCCGGCGACAAGGGCTGGCTGCGCCTGTCCGTGCAGAGCGGCAACGAGGATTACACCAACCGTGCGGGGCCGGACACCCGGCCTGGCTTCACCGCGCTGGGCGTGAACTACCGCCAGGGCGACCCGGCCGTGCACGACACGAACGTCCTGCTCAATACGCAGTACGACATCACCCCTGATGTGCAGTTTTACGCCTTTGGCCATTTCGGCCGGCGCCAGAGCACGTCACCGGCGTTTTTCCGTTACGGCACCAACTCGCCAACGCCCAACAATGCGCTCGTCGGCAAGATCTATCCGAATGGATTTTTGCCACTGGAGCACGCCGATTCCACCGATCAGTCGATGGTCACCGGCCTGCGCGGCACGCTCGACGGCTGGCGCTGGGACTTGAGCGGCAATTTCGGCCGCAACCGGGTTTCCTATCAGACCCAGAACAGCCTCAACTACGCCTACCTGCACGACTTCGGCAGCACTCCGACCACGTTCGACGACGGCATTCTCACCGCCGCCCAGGAAGCGGTCGATCTCGATATCGCCAAAGACCTTTCGCCAAGCTGGCTGCCCAACCCGGTCACGGTGGCCTTTGGCGCCGAATACCTGCGCCAGACCTACAGCATCGACGCCGGCTCGCTGCCGTCGTGGTATGTCGGCACCTCCGGCGTATCCGGCGGCGCGCAGGGTTTCGCCGGCTGGCAGCCGACCAACGCGGTAAACGCGTCGCGGCAGGACGTAGCCGAATACCTCGATCTGGAAACCAATCTGACCGATCGTCTCGGCGTCTCGGCCGCCGTGCGGCACGAGCACTACAACGACTTCGGCAACACCACCTCGGGTTCGCTGGCCGGTCGCTTCGATTTCACCGACCGCTTTGCCCTGCGCGCCAGCGCCTCGACGGGCTTCCACGCACCGTCGCTGGGTCAGCAATACTTCTCGCAGATATCGTCGCTGTTCTTTGCCACCGGCAACTCGGCCGGCCTGCCCGCCGGCATCTACAACTCGGGTCTGGTACCGGTGAATAGCCCGATCGCACGGCTGCTCGGCGCGGAGCCGCTGAAGCCGGAGAAATCGGAAAACTTCACTTTTGGCGCAGTCTGGAACCCCACCGATGCGCTGACGCTGAGCACGGATATCTACCAGATCGATATCCAGAACCGCATTGCGCTGTCCGGCGCGATCTCGACGACGAAACCGTCCGTCGTGAGCTACCTGACCGCCAACGGCATCGCCGACCTCAACTACAGCAGCCTCAGCTACTTCACCAATGCCGCCGACACCCGCACGCGCGGCGTCGACTTCGTCGGCACCTATCTGGCCGATTTCGGCACCGCGGGAACACTATCGACCACGCTCAGCGCCAACTACAACCAGAACAAAGTCACCCAGGTCAAAGCCAATCCGGCGGTGCTGACAAACCTCGGCGTCAACTTCGCGCGCCTGAACCGGCAGGACATCGAGGGCTATCTGGCCAACTCGACGCCGCGCAGCAAGCTGATCCTCAGCGAGCTGTACACCGTCGGCAACTGGGGCGTCAACGCCACCCTGACCCGCTACGGCCGATACACCAGCTACGTCAGCAACCTGACCAGCTACAACATCGCCAACGGCGTGGTCGACCAGACCTTTTCGCCGAAGTGGCTGCTGGATCTGGCGGTGAACTACCGCTTGAACAACTGGACCTTTACGGTGGGCGCGGACGACGCGCTGGACACGTACCCTGACCGCAATATCGCCAACAACAGCAATCACGGCACGCTGCCCTACTCGACCTTCTCTCCGTTCGGTTACAACGGCGCCTACGTCTACGGCAAGGTTCGCTACAGCTGGTAACGGCAACATCGTTCGATAAAAAAATCCCGGCGTTGAAGCCGGGATTTTTTTGTCCGCGCGTTGTGTCGAGAGCCAACAGTCAGCGAGAGTGAAACGCCAGCGCGCCGCTTTCGACGTCCACGCCGATGGTCGAGCCAACAGGGTAACGCCCCTCCAAAATCTGCTTGGCCAGCGGATTTTCCAGCTGCTGCTGGATCGCCCGCTTCAGCGGCCGCGCGCCGTACACCGGATCAAAACCGACGTTGCCCAGCAGGGCCAGCGCGTCGTCGCTGACTTCCAGCTTGAGCTGACGCTCGGCCAGGCGCTTTTCCAGGTAGGCCAGCTGGATGCGGGCGATGGCGCCGATCTGCTTTTTATCCAGCGGACGAAACACCACCAGCTCGTCGAGCCGGTTGATGAACTCCGGCCGAAAGTGCGCCTGCACCACGCCCAGCACCGAGGCTTTCATCTGGGTGTACTGCTCTTCGCTGTCCAGATTGCCGCCGTTGTCGGACATGTCCTGGATCACGTTGGAGCCGAGATTCGAGGTCATCACGATCACGGTGTTGCGAAAGTCCACCGTGCGGCCCTGACCGTCGGTGAGACGGCCGTCGTCCAGCACCTGCAGCAGCACGTTGAACACATCGGAGTGCGCCTTCTCCACCTCGTCCAGCAAGATCACGCTGTACGGGCGACGGCGTACCGCCTCGGTGAGATAGCCGCCTTCCTCGTAGCCCACATAACCGGGCGGCGCGCCGATCAGCCGGCTGACCGAGTGCTTCTCCATGAACTCGCTCATGTCGATGCGCACCATCGCATCGGTGGTGTCGAACATGAACTCGGCCAGCGCCTTGCACAGCTCGGTCTTGCCCACGCCGGTGGGACCGAGGAACAGGAACGAGCCGCTGGGCCGATTCGGATCGGACAGCCCCGCGCGCGCGCGGCGGATCGCGTCGGACACGGCGCGAACGGCCTCGTCCTGACCAACCACGCGGCGATGCAGATCGTCTTCCATGTGCAGCAGCTTTTCGCGCTCGCCTTCGAGCATCTTGCTGACCGGAATGCCGGTCCAGCGCGCCACCACTTCGGCGATTTCCTCGGCGGTGACCTTGTCCTGCAGCAGCTTGAAATCCTGCGTCTCGGCGGCCTGCGCCGCAGCGAGCTGCTTCTCCAGCTCGGGCAGTTTGCCGTACTGGATTTCGCTCATCCTTGCGTAGTCCTGCTGCCGCTGCGCCGCGTCGAGTTCCTGCCGCGCCTGCTCGATTTGTTCCTTCACGCGGGTCACGCCCTGCAGCGCGGCCTTCTCGGATTTCCAGATCTCGTTGAGGTCGGAAAACTCTCGCTCGAGCTTGTCGACATCGGTTTCCAGATCGGCCAGCCGCTGCTTCGACTCGCTGTCTTTTTCCTTCTTCAGCATCTCGCGCTGGATCTTCAGCTGGATCAGCCGGCGCTCCAGCCGGTCGAGCTCTTCGGGCTTGGAGTCGATCTCCATGCGGATGCGCGACGCCGCCTCGTCCATCAGATCGATCGCCTTGTCCGGCAGCTGGCGGTCGGCGATATAGCGATGCGACAGCGTGGCCGCGGCAACGATCGCCGGGTCGGTGATCTCCACGCCGTGATGCACGGCATAGCGCTCCTTCAGCCCGCGCAGAATCGCGATGGTGTCCTCGACGCTGGGTTCGCCCACAAAAACCTTCTGGAAGCGGCGCTCCAGCGCGGCGTCCTTCTCGATGTACTTACGGTACTCGTCCAGCGTGGTGGCACCGATGCAGTGCAGCTCGCCACGCGCCAGTGCAGGCTTGAGCATGTTGCCGGCGTCCATCGCGCCGTCGGCCTTGCCCGCGCCGACCACGGTGTGCAACTCGTCGATAAACAGGATCACCCGGCCTTCCTGCTTGGCCAGATCGCTGAGCACGGCTTTGAGCCGCTCCTCGAACTCGCCGCGGAATTTGGCACCGGCAATCAGCGCGCCCATATCGAGCGACAGCACGCGGCGATTCTTCAGGCCTTCGGGCACTTCGCCGTTGACGATGCGCTGAGCCAGACCTTCGACGATGGCGGTCTTGCCCACGCCGGGCTCGCCGATCAATACGGGGTTGTTTTTGGTGCGCCGCTGCAGCACCTGGATGGTGCGGCGGATTTCCTCGTCGCGACCAATCACCGGGTCGAGCTTGCCGCTTTCGGCCCGCTCGGTCAGGTCGATGCAGTATTTCTCCAGCGCCTGGCGCTGTTCCTCGGCGTTTTCACTCTGCACTTTCTCGCCGCCGCGCAGTTTGTCGATCGCCGCCTCTAGGTTCGGCTTGGTCGCGCCGGCCGCCTTCAATGCGGCGCCAAGCTCGCCCTTGTCCTCCAGCGCCGCCAGCACGAACAGCTCGCTGGCGATGAACTGGTCACCGCGCTGCTGCGCCAGCTTGTCGGTGAGGTTGAGCAGGCGGGTCAGCTCGTTGCCGGCGTGGATATTGCCTTCCTGACCGCTGACTTTCGGCAGCCTCTCGAGCAATTCGTTGACGCGCTGCTGCAGCGCCGGCACGTTGACCTGCGCCTGCGTCAGCAGCGGCCCGGTCGAGCCGCCCTGCTGATTGAGCAGCGCGGCCATGACGTGCGCCGGTTCCATCATGTTGTTGTCGCGGCCCACGGCCAGCGACTGCGCGTCGGCCAGCGCCTGCTGGAAACGCGAGGTAAGTTTGTCCATTCGCATCGGCGATGACCTCAAAGCGTCGGCCGTCGTCGGCCGCTGACATTACGTCGAAAGAGATTGGCTGGCACAACGTCTGGATATCGCCTGCCACTGCCCACGATGTGCGGACAATCGCCGGCGAATCAAGCGTTGGCGGCTTTTGGCTATGGTCTTGGGCGTGTCGCTCCACCACCATCGTTGCGTCGCAACAATGTCTGATTCACATCCACCTTGATACGGTGTGACGCATGCCTGACCTCGATGCGACCACCTATTCACCACACAGCGCGCTGCCGGCGCCGCCGCTGCCCGCGGCATCGACACGCTGGGCCTTGTTTCTCGATGTGGACGGCACGCTGATCGGTTTCAATGACGATCCGCAGGCAGTGCAGATCAGCGCGTCGCTGCTCGCCCGGCTGCATGCGCTGCACCAGGCGCTCGATGGTGCGCTGGCGCTGGTCAGCGGCCGCGACGTGGACAACCTGGATCGCCTGTTCGGCCATCCGCGCTGGGCGATGGCCGGCCTGCACGGGCTTCAGTTACGCCGTGCAGACGGCAGCTTCCGGCGACTGACCGTAAGCGATGAAGATCGGCAGCAGATGCACAAGGCCGCCACCGCACTGGCAGCGCGTTTTGACGGCGTACAACTGGAAGACAAGCAGATTGCCGTAGCTCTGCACTGCCGTCGCGCGCCGCAGCAGTTCGAGTCGCTGTACGAAGCGGCGGCGGCGCTGATCGACGACCTGCCCGGCTACGAGCTGCAGCCAGGCAACCTGGTGATCGAGTTCAAGCCCGCGGGTATGGACAAGGGCCGGGCGGTTGCCGAACTGTTCGCCAGTGCGCCATTCGCCGGGCGCCTGCCGGTCTATCTGGGGGATGACCTCACCGACGAACATGCCTTAGCCAGCATCCGCAAAAAAAACGGCATCGGCGTGCTGATAGGCCCACCCCGCGAAACGCATGCCTCCTTTTCATTGCCCGGCCCCGCTGCGGTGGAAGCCTGGCTCGCTCGCGTCCTTGACGCACTTCCGCAAGGAACCTCTCCACATGACGACCAACCCGCCGAACGCCCTGCCCGCCAGCCTTGAACTCGGCGTTATCGGCAACGGCAGCATTGCCGCGCTGATCGATCCCCATGGCAGCATCGTCTGGTGCTGCATGCCGCGCTTCGACGCCGACGCCAGCTTCTGCAAACTGCTCTCGCCCAAGATCGGTGGCGGCGAGTGGGCGATCGAGCTGGAGGATTTCGAGCGCGCCGAGCAGCAGTACCTGCCCAATACCGCGGTGCTGGTGACCAAGCTCTTCGACAAGCACGGCGGCGCCATCGAAATTGTCGACTTCGCGCCACGCAATCGTTCACTCGGACGCGTTTATCACCCGGTGATGCTGGCGCGCAAGGTCAGCCCGCTCAGCGGGTCGCCGCGCATTCGCGTCAAGCTCCAACCGCTGTGCGATTACGGCTCGCAGCCGGCGTCCACCACCTCCGGCAGCAACCATATTCGCTACATCCTCAGCGAGGTCACCCAGCGGCTGACCAGCGACGTGGCCACGCCGCTGATCGAACGCAGCCTGCCTTTCAGCCTGGATCGTCCGGCGCATTTTGTTTTCGGTCCGGATGAAACATTGAGCGAAAGTCCGGCGGACTTCATTCATCGTGCGCTGGAACGCACGCAGGCGTACTGGCGCGACTGGGTGCGCAGCCTGTCGATTCCGTACGAGTGGCAGGACGCGGTCATCCGCGCCGCCATCACGCTGAAGCTGTGCCAGTACGAGGCGACTGGCGCCATCGTGGCGGCACTCACCACATCGATACCCGAAGCACCGGACACCGCGCGCAACTGGGATTATCGCTATTGCTGGCTGCGCGACTCGGCCTTCACCGTCCGCACGCTCAACCGCCTCGGCGTCACCAGCACCATGGAGGACTACATCCGCTACGTGTTCAATCTGGCGGTGGTCGAAGGTGACGATGAAGTGGGGCCCGTGTTCGGCATCACCTTCGAACGCGAACTGCACGAACGCCAGGTCGAAGGGTTGGCCGGCTATCGCGGCATGGGTCCGGTGCGCGTGGGCAACGACGCGTGGCAGCAGCGGCAGAACGACGCCTACGGCTCCGTCGTGCTGTCCTCGGCGCAGCTGTTTTTCGATCGCCGCATCGAGCATCGCGGCGATGCCATCATGTTCAAACGGCTCGAGCGCATGGGCACGGCCGCGCTGCGCATGGCCGAGCAGACCGACGCGGGCCTGTGGGAATTCCGCGGCCGCGCCTCCGTGCATACCTACTCCGCGGCGATGTGCTGGGCCGCCTGCGATCGGCTGGCGCATATCGCGACCGAGCTCGGCCTGGATGACCGCGCGCGCTACTGGCACCACGAGGCGCTGGAGCTGCATGCCCGCATCGAGGCACGCGCGTGGAATGAAGAGCTGGGCTATTTCGTCGATGCCTACGACGGCGAGAATCTGGACGCCAGCCTGCTGCTGCTCGCCAATATCGGCTTCATCGAAGCCACCGATCCACGCTTTATCGCCACGGTAGATGCCATCGGCGCCGCCCTGGGCCGCGGCAATTATCTGTTCCGCTATATCGCGCCGGACGATTTCGGCACGCCGGAAACCGCCTTCAACATCTGCACCTTCTGGTATATCGAGGCGCTTGCTGCCACCGGCCGCGAAGAGCAGGCGCGCGCCATGTTCGAAAACATGTTGAGCAAGCGCAACGCGCTGGGGCTGCTGTCGGAAGATCTGGCGCCGGGCAGCGGCGAACACTGGGGCAACTACCCGCAAACCTATTCGCTGGTCGGCATGATCCAGGCGGCCATGCGGCTGTCGCGCCGATGGGAGGAAGCGCTGTGAGCGAAGAAAAACCAGGGCGCCTGGTCGTTATTTCCAATCGGATTGCGCTGCCAGGCCAGACGTCCACCGGCGGCCTGGCCTCCGCCATGCAGGCCGCGCTGCAGGAACACGGTGGCCTGTGGTTTGGCTGGAGCGGCAAGGTTTCCACCGAGGAAAAGCTCAATCAGGTCAGCCACGAGTCCATCGATTACGCCACGTTTGACCTTTCGCGTCAGGACCATGACGAGTTCTACGCCGGATTTGCCAACCGGACGCTGTGGCCGCTGCTGCACTATCGCCTGGACATGGTCGACTACAAGCGCAGCCATCTGGACGGCTATATGCGCACCAACGCTCTCTTCGCCGACCATCTGGTCAAGCTGCTCAGGCCGGATGACGTGGTGTGGGTACACGACTATCACCTGATCCCCGTCGCTTCGATGCTGCGCGAGCGCGGCGTTAAAAACCGGATCGGCTTTTTTCTGCACACGCCGCTGCCGCCAGCCGCGCTGCTGATCGTGCTGCCCAAGCATCGCGCGCTGCTGGAAACGCTGGCCAGTTACGACCTTGTCGGCCTGCAGACCGCCCGCGACCTGCGCGCGCTGGAGGATTATTTCGTGCACGAAATCGGCGGCGCCATGCGTACCGGCGGCCGGCTGCGCGCTGCCGACGGGCGCAGTTTTCGCGCCGGCGTTTTCCCGATCAGTATCGACACGTCGCTGGTGGCGCGAATGGCCAAAGAGGCGGAATCGCTGGACGAGATCAAGCAGTTGCGCAACAGCCTGGCGGAGCGTGCGCTGATCATCGGCGTGGACCGGCTCGACTATTCCAAGGGGCTGCCCGAGCGCTTCCTCGGTTACGCCCATTTGCTGGAGCGCGCGCCCGAGCTGCACCGGCAGATCACCTTTCTGCAGATTGCCCCGACATCCCGCGGCGTGGTGCCCCAGTACCGCCAGATCCGCCGCGACCTGGAGCGCAGCGCCGGCCACATCAACGGCATGTACGCCGCGCCGGACTGGGTGCCGATTCGCTACGTGAACCAGTCGTTTCCGCACAGCGTGCTCACCGGCTATTACCGCAACGCGCGCGTGGGTTTCGTGACCCCGCTGCGCGATGGCATGAACCTGGTGGCGAAAGAGTACGTTGCCAGCCAGGACCCGAACGACCCCGGCGTGCTGGTGCTGTCGCGTTTCGCCGGCGCGGCGTTTGAGCTGACCGACGCCCTGCTGATCAACCCGGCCGATACGGCCGAGGTGGCCGACGCGCTGGAGAGCGCGCTGAAAATGCCGTTGAAGGAACGAAAGCGTCGCTGGCGCGCAATGATGGACGTGCTGGAGAAACACGACCTCACCGCGTGGCGCAACCACTTTCTCGCCACGCTGAAAGACATCCACGCCGAACGTCCTGACGCTTAAATCTGAGACGAATCTCTGTCGCGCGCCAGCCAGATCAGGCTGGCGAACCGCCCGCTGCGCTCGCCATCGCGCCGGTAGGAATAAAAGCGCGGGTCGGTCAACGTGTCGAAACCGCCGCCGTCGATAGACGAAACGCCGGCCGCCTGCAGGCGAAGCCGCGCCAGTGCGGCCAGATTGCACTGCCAGTGGCCCGGGCGCGTCGCCGTGAAGCATGATGCGGCGCGGAGATCGACGTCGACGAACGCCGTCCGTACCTCTTCGCCCACTTCGTACGACGCCGCGCCGATGCACGGCCCCAGCCACGCCAGAATGCGTTCCCTCGGGGCACGCAGCTGGGTCAGAGTTTGTTCCAGTACGCCGTTGGCAAGGCCGCGCCAGCCGGCGTGGGCGGCGGCGATTTCGCGACCGTCCGCGGTGCAGAAAAGTACCGGCAGACAATCGGCCGTGAGTATCGCCAGCACCGTGCCGGGCAGATGCGACACGGCCGCGTCCGCCTGCGGCTCATCGTCGCTCGGCAGTGGCCCCAGTTCCGCCACCGTCGTGCCGTGCACCTGATGCAACCAGCGCGGCGCGGCCGGCAGCGCCAGCGCCTGCTGCAGGCCACCGCGATTGGCCTGCACCACGTCGACATCGTCGCCGCTTCGCAGACCGAGGTTGAGCCGATCAAACGGCGCCGTCGACACCCCCGGGCCGAGCCGCGTGGTGACTACCGCTCGGACCGTCGCTGGCGCTGGCCAGTCCGGGAAAAGCCAGCTGTCCGTCATCGGGAGACCGTTTTCGTCCATGGACTCAGTAATCGTCGGCACCGTGCGCGACCAGATCGGCCCGCAGCGCCTCGATCAACGCCAGCTGATCGGCCGGGCGCTCGGCGCTGAACGACAGCGCCTCTTCGGTAACCGGATGCACGAACGACAGCCGCTCGGCGTGCAGCGCCTGCCGGCGAAAGCCGCGCAGTACGGCAATGAGCTCGGGCGAGGCGCCCTTGGGCAGCTTCAGGCCACCGCCGTAGAGCGGATCGCCCAGCAGCGGGTGGTTGATGTGCGCCATGTGCACGCGGATCTGATGCGTGCGGCCGGTCTCCAGCTGGCACTGCAGCAGGCTGTGGGCGCGAAAGCGCTCGCGCAGGCGGTAATGCGTGACCGCGTGCTTGCCGTCCTCCTCGTCGCGCACCGACTGGCGCAGGCGGTCGCCCATGTGCCGACCGATCGGCGCGTCCACCGTGCCGCCGGACACCATGGTGCCCAGCACCACCGCCTCGTACTGGCGCTCCACCTCGTGCCGGGACAGCAGATCGACCAGCGCGGTGCAGGTCGGCAGGGTCTTGGCCACCACCATCAGGCCGGAGGTGTCCTTGTCCAGCCGGTGCACGATGCCGCCACGCGGCAGTTCGGCCAGCTTGGGATCGTGGTGCAGCAGCGCGTTCAGCAGGGTACCGGCCGGGTTGCCCGCACCGGGATGCACCACCAGGCCCGCCGGCTTGTTCAGCACCAGCAGGTGCTCGTCCTCGTGCACGATCTCCAGCGCAATCGCCTCGGGCTCGCTGGTGACCTCGGCCTCCAGCTCCACCTGCAGCCGCACCTGCTCGCCGCCGCGCAGCAGCTGGCGCGGCGGCGCCTGGGCGCCGTCCAGGGTCACCGCGCCGGACTTGATCCAGCCGCTCAGCCGCGAACGGGAGTAGTCGGGGAACATCTCGGCCAACGCCTGGTCGAACCTGCGTCCCGCCGCGGCCAGCGGTACGTCCGCCTCGTGCCGTATGGTGGTCATGGCCGTCCCCGCGGGCTGTGGCCGGTTTCGGCTATCATGCTTCTTCGATCAAACATCTGAATTCTTTTCCCATGCGTGTAATGAAACTGCCGATGTCCCAATTGCGTGTTTTCAAGGTGCTGGTCGTGCTCGCCTTTGCGATGTCGATGAGCGCATGCTCATTGTTTCATCATAAGCGCGACACGCTCGATACCATGCCGGTGGATGCGCTTTACAACAGCGCGCACAACTCGCTGGAAAATTCCGATTATGCCGCGGCCACCAAAGCCTATCAGCGACTGATCGCGCGTTTTCCGTCCGGGCCGTATACCGAACAGTCCCAGATCGATCTGGCCTATTCGCAGTACAAGGACAACCAGCCCGACGAGGCCTACTCGACGATCAACCGATTCATCAAGACCTATCCGGCGAACAAGCACATCGATTATGCCTACTACCTGCGCGGCCTGATCAATTTTGATCGCACCAGCGGTGTGATCGAGCGCTATGTTTACCGCGAGTCCGGACAGGCGCGCCGCGATCAGGGCTATAACCTGCAGGCGTTCGATGATTTTTCCGAGCTGACCCGTCGCTATCCCGACAGCGCCTACGCGGCCGATGCTCGTCAGCGCATGATCTATCTGCGCAACAGTCTGGCCCAGTTCGAGATCGACGTGGCCAAATTCTATCTGCGCAACAAGGCCTATGTGGCCTCCGCTGACCGCTCGCAGTATGTCATTGAGCATTACCAGCAGGCGCCGCAGACGGGCGACGCGCTGGCCATCCTCACCCGCAGCTACCTGGCGCTCGACCACAAGGAACTGGCTGATCAGACCCGTCAGGTGCTGGCTTTGAACTACCCGAACCACCCGTATTTGACCGATCCGAAGTGGCCGCATGCGCCATCGACGGTACGAAAGATGGTGCCGTTCTCCGGCCATTACTGAGCCTACGCGCGATCTGACGTAAGAAGCCGGCGAGCGATCGCCGGCTTTTTTTGTGCCCTTTGTTCGGCTGACGCCCCTAGCGCCAGCCGGACGTGATCGGATAACGCCGCTCGCGCCCAAAGGCGCGTCGGGTCACGCGAGGCCCCGGCGCCGACTGGCGCCTTTTGAACTCGTTGGCCAGCACCAGTCTCGCCACTCGGCGCACCGTATCGGTGTCGAATCCAGCGGCCACGATCTCCGCCTGCGACTGTTCGCCCTCGATAAAGCGTTCGAGAATCGCATCGAGTTCGTCGTACGGCGGG